>DXZC01000001.1 GCA_019415505.1 Peptococcaceae bacterium
GTAGTAGTATCATCCAAATTCCAAAGGTAAACAAATAAAGCCCCTAAGAATACTACTATAGTAAAAAATATCAGTAATTTGTACCTGCTGAAACGAAATGTAGACATTCTCATCCCTCCTTTTCTGGTATCTTTTCCCAGAATCAGAGGAATTATTCATTTTACTCTAATTTTAGTGCTTGGAGGGTTTTACACTATTTTAAGAGTCTGAAGAGTTGTTTAGCAGTTCTATACCAAGTCTTAACATATCGACACAAACCCTTGGCATAGAGGCAGGTTAGACTGGGCGGCGACAAAAAAACCTGACGTTGCTTTGGTTGGCCAGGCAGAGATATCCGACTGTAAGCCATAAAAGTCCGCCGTTAAAGGTCTCTTGTAATACAGCTTTACGCTTATCTTGCCAAACCCCAATGAGAAGCGGCTTTATAAAACTCGCGGTTACAGGTTAGGCCGCTATACCCCCCAATTTATGTAAGACGTGCTTCAGGCAGTTAGGCAAGTTGCGCCCCGAATAGGATTCTTACCTTATGGCAATTAACTTTATGTCGTTTACTACTTGGTCGCGCTTACTACTTTACCGTGGTTATTAACTTACAGCGGTTTATGACTTTATGACGTTTATTACTTTACTACGGTCACTATTTTACAGCGTTTATCACTTTATAGCGGCGATAATAAGCAATTTAGGTACTAGAAACCTAAGGAAGCTCAAGAGGCTGAGGTAAAAGAAAAAAGGCAGGCGGTTTAAAACCGTCTGCCTTAAATTAGTTTATTTGTCGATAATATCTTTAATTTGTAACCGAGCCACCGCCCGTTTGAGAGCTGCCTCCGCCCTAGCCTCGTCCAGGCCCTCAGGCTTGTTAGTCAAACGCTCTTCCGCCCTTTCCTTAGCTTTTTGGGCGCGGGCCGCATCAATTTCGGCGCGGGTTTCGGCCGATTTAGCCAAAATCACGGCTTTGTTTTTCTTAACTTCCAGGAAGCCGCCACCAATAAACAGGGCAACTTCTTCGCCACCAACGGGATTGACCCTTAATTTACCAATATCCAACCCTGTGACGATGGGAATATGGTCGGGCAGAATCCCGATCTCCCCCATTATTGCAGGAGCAAAAATAGAAGCGACATCGGCGGAATATACAACTTTCTCAGGGGTTACGATCTCCAAAGAGATGTGCTTATCCGACATTTTTATTCAGCTCCTTCAAGGGTTTTTGCCTTTTCCACAGCTTCATCAATGGTACCAACCATCAAGAAGGCCTGTTCCGGCAAATTATCATGCTTCCCTTCGAGAATTTCTTTGAAGCCACGGATAGTTTCCTTCAAGGGAACATATTTACCGGGCATACCAGTGAACTGTTCCGCTACATTGAAGGGTTGGGACAGGAACCGCTGGATTTTTCTAGCACGGGCCACTGTTAATTTATCTTCGTCAGATAATTCGTCCATACCTAAAATAGCGATAATATCCTGTAATTCTGTATAACGCTGGAGCACACCTTGAACGGCACGGGCAGTGTTATAATGTTCTTCACCCAAAATGTGGGGTTCCAAAATACGGGAAGTGGAATCCAAGGGGTCCACAGCAGGATAAATACCTAATTCCACAATTTTACGGGAAAGAACGGTAGTAGCATCCAAATGGGTAAACGCTGTGGCGGGAGCAGGGTCAGTCAAGTCATCGGCGGGCACATAAATGGCCTGAACCGAGGTGATAGAGCCTTTTTTCGTAGTGGTAATACGTTCCTGCAAAGCACCCATTTCCGTTGCCAGGGTTGGTTGGTAACCAACAGCCGAGGGCATACGGCCTAACAGAGCCGAAACCTCAGAACCAGCCTGGGTGAAACGGAAGATGTTATCAATAAAGAGGAGTACGTCCTGGCCGGCTTCATCGCGGAAGTATTCAGCCAAGGTGAGGCCGGTAAGGCCAACCCGTAAACGGGCGCCAGGCGGCTCGTTCATCTGACCAAATACCATAGCGGTTTTTTCAATAACGCCGGATTCAATCATTTCATTGTACAAGTCGTTCCCTTCACGGGTGCGTTCGCCAACGCCGGAGAAAACGGAATAGCCGCCGTGCTCATAAGCAATGTTGCGGATAAGTTCCATAATCAAAACGGTTTTACCAACACCAGCGCCGCCGAAAAGGCCGATCTTACCACCCTTGGAATAAGGGGCCAGTAAGTCAACAACCTTAATACCTGTTTCCAACATTTCTGTGGAGGGTTCCAACTCTTCAAAAGTGGGAGCAGGTCTGTGAATGGGATACATTTTTTCAGTTTCTACCTGGGGCTTGCCGTCAATAGGTTCACCAATGACGTTAAACATACGCCCCAAGGTTTCCTCGCCAACATGAATGGTAATGGGAGCGCCGGTATCTATGGCCTTTACACCCCGCTGCAAACCATCTGTGGAGGAAAGAGCAACGGCACGTACAGTATCGTTGCCTAAATGCTGCATGACTTCGAGCGTGAGGTTAATATTCTTGGAACGGGCTTCCTCAGAATCCTGATCAGCACTCTTAATAGTCAGAGCATTGTAAATATCCGGTAATTGGCCCGGCGGGAATTCAATGTCCACGACGGCGCCGATAACTTCTTTTACAATTCCTAATGACACCTTTTCAACCTCCTTGTGAATTGATAAAGGTTATTCGCCTTAAATCTTTATTCGAGGGCAGCCGCGCCACCCACGATTTCGTTAATTTCTGTGGTAATAGCTGCTTGACGCGCTCTGTTCAAAGTCAGGGTCAAGCTCTGGATAAGTTCCATAGCGTTGTCTGTAGCGGAACTCATGGCCGTCATTCTGGCGCCATGTTCACTTGCTTTCGACTCTAAAATACCGTTGAAAACCAGTGTTTCCACATAAGCTGGGAGTAACACTCCCAAGACTTCCTCCTCCGAGGGTTCGAAGATAGTATCAGCGTCTACACCGGTTTTTGCCGCTGCTTCAGCTTCCTCCGCTACTTCAGACTCCACGGGGACGATGGGAAGAATCTGCAAATCCGTGGGAATAAAGGTCATTGCCGAACGGAATTTGTTGAAGTACAGGTGTACTTCGTCATAATCTCCTTCGGTATACTTTTGGATTAATTCCAAAGAGATAGTTTTACCCAGGGAATAGGTGGGGAAATCCCCAATATCCACATAGGAATTCACCACATTGTAATCGCGTTTGGTAAAATAATCACGCGCTTTTTTACCAATGGCGATAATATCGCAGTTTTCTTCACGGGCCTTAATAGCGTTTTCACATTCCTTAATAATATTGGAATTGAAGCCGCCGCAAAGACCGCGGTCACCGCTAACTATGACATATAACACATTCTTAACGTCTCTGACCTCCTGTAAGGGATGGACCGAGCCGCCGCCTTTATCGGAAAGGTTACCCAGAACCTCGCGAACTTTATCAGCATAGGGTCTGGCTGCTACCACACTGGACTGAGCTCTCCGCAGCTTAGAAGATGAAACCATTTTCATGGCCTTAGTAATCTGACCGGTACTTTCAGTACTACGGATGCTGCGTCTAATATCGCTCATGCTTGCCATTTTAGCTCACCACCTTCCGAATTTTTGTTACGCGATTAACTGGCAAAGCCTTCTTTAAACTTGGTAATAGCTGCCAACAAATTGGCTTTGGTTTCGTCGGAAATTTTCTTTTCCGCGTTCAACGTAGCAAAAATTTCGGGGTGATTGGTATGCATATCTTGGAGCAGTTGCTTTTCAAAATCCAAAACCTTTTCTACGGGAATGTCATCGAGGAAGCCGTTGGTACCAGAGAAAATAGATACTACTTGGTCCATAACATCCATAGGAGCGTATTGGCTTTGTTTGAGGAGCTCCGTCATTTTTTCACCACGGTTCAACGTAGCTTTGGTAGCTTTATCCATATCGGAACCGAACTGGGCAAACGCCGCCAATTCACGATATTGCGCCAAGTCCATTCTCAGACCGCCGGCAACCTGCTTCATAGCTTTTACCTGGGCGGAGCCGCCAACACGGGATACGGAAATACCCACGTTAATAGCGGGACGAACATTGGAGTTGAAGAGGTCATTATCCAAGAATATCTGACCGTCCGTAATAGAAATAACATTGGTAGGAATATAAGCGGAAACGTCGCCGGCCTGGGTTTCAATAATGGGTAGGGCCGTCATTGAGCCGCCGCCCAATTCATCATTTAACTTAACGGCGCGTTCCAGCAAACGGGAGTGGAGATAGAAAACATCCCCAGGATAAGCTTCACGACCGGGCGGACGGCGGAGAAGTAAGGAAAGTTCACGATAAGCCACAGCTTGCTTAGATAAATCATCGTAAACAATCAATACGGCTTTGCCGTTATACAGGAAATGTTCGCCCATAGCAGCGCCGGCATAAGGCGCTAAGTAAAGCATAGGCGCCGGTTCCGAAGCGGAAGCTGAAACGACGATGGTATAATCCATAGCGCCCTTTTCTTCCAACTTAGAAACAACGCTGGATACAGTGGAGGCTTTCTGGCCGATAGCAACGTAAATACAAACTACGTCCTGGCCTTTTTGGTTGATAATAGTATCAATGGCAATAGCGGTTTTACCGGTTTGTCTGTCGCCAATGATAAGTTCACGCTGGCCGCGGCCAATGGGAACCATAGAGTCGATAGCTTTCAAGCCAGTTTGCATAGGCTCATAAACTGAACGACGAGTAATAACCCCAGGAGCAATATGTTCCACAGGACGGTGTTCTGCGGCTTTAATTTCGCCTTTACCATCCAGGGGTTGGCCCAAGGTATTGACAACACGGCCAATAAGGGCTTCCCCAACGGGAACTTCCATAATTCTGCCAGTTCTTCTAACCTGGTCGCCTTCTTCGATATCGGTATAGGGACCAAGAATAACGCAGCCGATATTATCTTCTTCGAGGTTCATGACCATACCCATGACCCCGTTGGAAAACTCCAGGAGTTCGTTATACATGGCATTCTCAAGGCCATAAATACGTGCAATGCCGTCACCAACGGTGATAACAGTACCGACTTCGCTGACCTCAACCGCGGATTCATAATTCTCGATCTGCTGCTTTAAGATAGAGCTGATCTCTTCCGGCCTAATGCTCATTAACTTTTCACCCCTAACTTAACATCTCTTTTTGTTTTAATTTGTCACTCAACTGCTTAATTTGGTGGGCCAAGGTGCCGTCGTACAATTTATCGCCAATCATCACCTGTACGCCACCGATGAGCGAGGCGTCAACCTCGGCTCTAGCCTTGACCTTCTGATTAACAATAGCGGAGAACTTGTCTTCGATTTGCTGCAACTGACCGTCCGTGAGGGGAACAGCTGAAGTAACCTTAGCAAGGACTGTATTAGCCGCTTCTTCCAGAAGGGCTTCATAGGCTTCACACATATCGCTGAAGAAGGCGCCACGGTCCTTATCCAGAACCAGGCAAACAAAATTTTTCACCATATCGTCAACATCAGCCAAAATAGTTTTCATGGCGTTCTTTTTCGGCATGCTTTCTATGGACTGATTTTCCAACATATGGCGTATATCTTCGTTTTCCTCAATCAACTGTTTGAGTTCTTTGATATTTGCCGCAAAAACCTCGGTTTTGCCTTGCTCTTCACCGATAGCAAACAGGGCCTTTGCGTATCTTTTGGCTACTGTTTTATCAGTCATTGCAATTCCCCTGCCTCTTCAATATACTTATCCACTAATTTCTTGTGGTCTGCATCGGTTAAAGAGTGGTCGACGAGTTTGGCTGCGGCTAACATAGCAAGAGATGCGGTCTCGCTGCGGAGTTCCGCCACGGCCTTTTCTTTTTCATCTTCAATTTCCTTATGGGCCTTTTCGATGAGTTTTTGAGCTTCAGCTTTGGCTGCTGTAATGATTTCGTTCTTTTGGGTTTCGCCAGTTTTTTCCGCTCTAACTATAATTTCCTGAGCCGCCTCCCGAGATTTGGCCAGTTCAGCGCTGATTTCAGCTTTCATGGCCTCCGCGTCGGCCTTAAGGCTTTCGGCGGTTTCAATATTTTTTTGAATATTTTCCCGTCTCAACTTCATGGTCTTATTTAACGGCTTATACATTAAGAAGTACATAGCGAAAATTAAAATCAGAAAGTTGACAATGGCAAATATTACGCTGAAAAAATCTATTTGCACTTAAAACTTACCCCCTCTCTTTACGGTAAAACTTTTGAGTATCTCTCCAAGTTTAAATTATGCGGGGATTTTACCATAAAGCATGAAGGCGATAACCAAACCGTAAATAGCAAGAGCTTCCATCATACCGAGGCAGATAAGTAAGTTAGTACGGAGGTCGCCGATGAGTTCGGGCTGACGAGCCATACCTTCCAGGGCTTTACCGGAGGCGATACCCTGACCTATACCAACACCGATAGTAGACAAACCGATTGCTAATGCTGTTGCGATTGCTTCCATTTGAATTTTCTCCTTTCAAGATAGACAACTAAATTTTTTATTAAATTGTATAAATTTGAACCTTTTCATCAATGGGCCTTACCCGCTGCAGTGGAAATGTAAATTGCCGCCAGCAGTGAAAATACTAGGGCCTGAATAAGGCCGAAAAGCATACCGAGTATTTCCATTGCCGCAGGAACTACAACAGGTACTAAATTAACAAACTGAACAATAACTTCTTCTTCACCGGAAATATTACCATAGAGTCGAAGAGCCAGGGTAAACGGGTGAATAATCTCTTCCAATAGTAAAATTGGCAGTAATACGGCAAAGGGAGAGACAAAGTGTTTGAAATACCCTAATTGATTTCCCTGGAAGCCGGCAAAATGAGTCATAAGGAAAACAAGTATTGCAAAGCCGGCGGTAACGCTAAAAATAGCCGTGGGCGCTTGCAAATTCATCAGTTTGCCATGCTCTACATTGAGAGGCAGCATACCAGAGTAGTTGGACATCAATATGAATATGAAAAATGTTACCAGTACGGGACCGTACTGCCTGCCTAATTTTTCACCGATGATGCCGTTAAAGAAGTTAGATAGGCCGCCATAAGCCCACTCCCCAAAGTTTTGGATACCTTTCGGTATCATGGCCTTTTTTCTGGCCGCCAGGACGCCTAAAATAATCATAACCAGCATGACGCCCCAGAAGTTCAGCATCCAAGTGGTTAGACCAGGAGTAAAAGAGAATTGAAAGCCCAAAATCTCTGTTGACCACAAGGCGTCGCCACCCATAACATAGTGAGAGTTCCCGATAGCAACCTGTGCTACTGCATTCATCTAGTTTTCACCTCCTTATCGGTTTTAATATATTTAACAATCAATACTTTTTGCGTAATTACTATGCCCGTAGCAGCGCCCAATAAGGCGGGCAGCCACTGGGCTACCAATAGGAGCGCGATTACATCAATAAAAAAATGCACCGCGTAGCGTATCATTATATTTCTTTTTAGCTTATCCAGTTTAAATAAAACGCTTTGGGAATTCACCTTATTCCAGCCCTTTACTAATAACTGGTGATTAAAAAACCCCACCAGGGAACCGTATAATATACCGAGAACCACCTGTGCGACAATATGAAGAGTGCTCATTTAATCATCCCCCTCTTCTTTCTTACTGTTCTCCTTTTCAATCTCCCCGGCTATTTGAATTTGTTTAAAGAGATAGAGAAAGCCCATAGCCAGGGCTACAAACAGTAAAATCAATCTGAGCAGCGGTTCTGTACCAAACTTTTCATCAAGCCAGCCCCCAAGGAGGACGCTTAATAAATAGATATTCATACCCATAGTGAGGCCAAAAGTAGAAGCTATACGTATATAAGTATAAACACTTTGCGGTATTTTTTGGGCCATAAGCCTCACCTTCTGCAATTATACAATAGGGGGGTATATAAACCCCCTTCTACATCATGGAACTATTATACTTCATATTATTTGTCTAAAACAAGTGTAATTTATTGTTTTAGTGACAGATTGTCACAATTTATCTGCAATTATGCCATGAGTAATACTTCTAATTTTCACACCATAGTATAGTATAAAAATATGCCATAATCATAAATACTCGTTTAAAATTTCACCTATAGTTTCCGAGGCCCGGCCATCGCCATAGGGGTTTTTACGTAAAGCCATTGCCTTATAGGCCGCCTCATCTTTTAGGAGGGTCGTCGCCTCCCTTATAATGGCAGCGGCCTTGGTGCCCACAACTTTGACGGTGCCGGCCTCAACAGCTTCCGGCCGTTCCGTGGTATTACGCAGCACCAAAACAGGTTTACCCAGGGATGGCGCCTCCTCCTGAATGCCGCCGCTATCGGTTAACACCAAATAGGCTTTACTCATGAGAGTGGAAAAGGGATGGTAGTCCAAAGGTTCGATACAGTGTATGCCGGAAACTCCCTGAAAATGCTTAGCAGCCAGTTGACGTACTTGGGGATTTTTGTGCATGGGGAAAACTATTTCAATATCAGGATTATTATCAAATAAAGTTCGTACTGCCCCAAATATTTCAGACATCGGCTGGCCCCAGTTTTCCCGGCGGTGACAGGTCAATAAAAGCACCTTTTTTTGCCAATCCACAGCCGCCAAGCCATATTGCGATAAATCGCAGGGGTTGGCCACTGACCACAGTAAGGCGTCAATTACCGTATTGCCGGTGACAAATATTTTTTGGGGCTCCACATTTTCCCGCAAGAGATTAGCCTTATTTACTTCCGTGGGCGCGAAATAATAATCTGAGATAACATCGGTCAAGCGGCGGTTCATTTCTTCCGGCCAAGGGGAAAGCTTATCGCCGGTGCGTAACCCCGCCTCCACATGGCCCACAGGAACCCCTTCGTAAAAACCAGCCAGGGAAGCCGCCATAGTGGTAGTGGTATCGCCGTGTACCAAAATGATATCCGCTTGAAAATCCCGCAAAACGTCTCTCAGACCCAATAAGACGCCAGTGGTAATATCGTAAAGGCTTTGCCCCGCCTTCATGAGGTTTAAGTCGTAATCCGGGGTTATGTGAAACAATTCCAGAACCTGATCCAACATCTCCCGATGTTGGGCGGTTACCGCCACCCCAACAGTAAAGGCAGAGTTCTTTTCCAAGGCCTTGACCAGGGGGGCCATTTTTATGGCTTCGGGCCTGGTGCCGAAAACCAGTAAAATCCTCTTCATATTGTTATTTTTTCTCCCCTATTTTTACCAATTCAATGCCAGCCTCAGCCGCAATTTTCACGGCAAAGTCATCGGGATAGTCCCCTTCGTAGACAATGCGTTTAATCCCTGATGTTATTATGGCTTTCATACAAGTTACGCAAGGCTGATTAGTGACATAAATAGTTGAACCCTCCAACGCAATACCATAACGGGCGGCAATATTGCAAATGTTCGCTTCAGCATGTTGGGCCCGGCAAATCTCCTGCCGCTCTCCGGAAGGTATGTTCATCTGCTGACGGATGCAGCCTGTAGTCTCGCAGTGGGGGGTGCCGGGCAAGGCGCCGTTATAGCCAGTACCCAGAATACGGTTGTCCGGGCTAACCGCCACAGCCCCCACCTCTCGCCGCAAGCAAGTTGAACGGGAAGCGGCCACTCTAGCCATTTCCATAAAATATTCATCCCAGCTTTTACGCATAATTACTCTCCTTTATCCAGGGCGGTAAGTAAATCCACCCTTTGCTGGTGGCGACCGCCTTGAAATTTAGCGGCCAAAAAAGTGTCGGTAATGGATAAAGCCATGGTATCACCGATTAAGCGGGCTCCCATGGCCAAAACATTGGCGTCATTATGCTCCCGGCTAAGGCGAGCGGAAAGGCACTCGCTGCAGAGGGCAGCCCGGATACCTTTTACTTTATTAGCGGCAATGCTGATGCCAATACCGCTACCGCAAATTACTATCCCCTTAGCGGCCTCGCCGCTGGCCACTAACTCGCCCACTTTTTGGCCGTAAACAGGGTAATCAACCCGCTCAGCGCTATAAGCGCCTACATCTATAACCTCAAAGCCCTTATCCGCCAGGTGCTGGCGCACTATTTCTTTAAGGGCAAAGCCCGCATGGTCCGAACCTATGGCAATTTTCATAATTTCCTCCCCCGATAATTTATAATCCAGTAAAAAACATTTCTACACCAATACGGCTTTTCCTTGTGGAAAATATAGTCATGCCATAAAAAAACGCCTAAATGTCCAGCCGGTTATTAATGCTCAGTTTAGTCTTAATCAGTTTAGTCTTAATGGGGGGAATACATCCAAATCCCCAGGTGAGTTAGGTCAATACCCGCCCAGCAACAGCAGCCAATTGACCAAAGCTACACGGCCTTAAACTTTGAACCGGGCCATGAGAATGTTCACAGCCCGGTTATCTTACATTTTTAGTTCTTGCTTAACTATCTTATCTAAAACAACGGCGATTTCCCGTGCCAGCCCGGCGGCTGTCTCCTCGTAAATCTCATGGCTACCGCAATAGGGGTCGTGGACATCCTCGCCGCTGCCGCTGAGTTCACCCAGGGTAAAGGTCTTACCAGCGCCCTGGGGGAAATTATAGAGCAACGCCTTTTTATGGGCTGAAGTCATCACAATAATCACATCAGCTTTCTCCACCATGGGAGCTTTAAATAGTTTAGAGCGGTGGTGGCTCATATCTATGCCCCGTTGGGCCAAAACGTCCTGGGCTTCGACAGTGGCGGGAATATTATCCGCCGCCATCAAACCGGCGGAATCAAATAACAGCTTAACCTGGGGATATTTTTTTTGCGCCAAATCAGCCGCCAGATAAGCCGCCATAGCGCTGCGGCAGGTATTGCCGGTGCAGACAAATAAAATCTTCTCTACCATATTAAACCCTCCTTCTTTACCGGGCGGCGGCTTTTTTGATACGGTTCATTAAGGCCGCGCCAAATCCTTCCTCGGAAAACTCTTCAACGTATATAACTTCTATGCCCTCTTTGTCGCACTGGCGGAAAAGATGAAATAATTGTTGGGCCACATATTCGCAACCATCTTCAGCGGCAAAAATAATCTTTTTCTCCGGCTGTATTATCTTATTAGCTTCTTCCCACCGCGCCTGGGAAAAGATAACGCAAGCTTTTTCCCCGCCTGGGGCGTTAGCCAGAAGCTGCAACCCCGCGTCTCCCTGGGGTACCAAAATAACTTCTGCGTCAGGGGCGTAATGGCGGTACTTCATTCCCGGCGCCTTGGGGTGTTGACCATTGTCTAGTTGAACCTGGCGGGGTTGTTTTAAACGGGGCACAAAGGGTTTTATGGCCTCGTAAGTTATTTTTCCGGGCCGCAGTATTACCGGTTCGGGCAAGGTTAAATCTATAATCGTGCTTTCCACCCCTATTTCTACCGCGCCGCCGTCCAACAGCAAGGGCACCCGTCCCGCCATATCCTCAAATACGTGTTCCGCCCTGGTAGGGCTGGGTTTGCCGGAAAGATTAGCGCTGGGCGCGGCCACAGGCAGGGCAGCGGCGTCAATTAAGTCCAGCGCCACGCCATGACCGGGCATACGCACTGCCACAGTGTCCAAACCGCCGGTGGTTGTATAGGGTATTTTGTCGCTTTTCGGTAAAATCATGGTGAGGGGACCAGGCCAAAATTCAAAGGCTAGGCGGCGGCAGACGGGGGAAATTTCCGCCACTAAATCCTCTAACATATCAATAAAAGAAATATGAACAATTAAGGGGTTGTCCGAAGGACGCCCCTTAGCGGCGTATATTTTTTGAGCGGCAGCGGCGTCAAGGGCATTAGCGCCCAGACCATACACGGTTTCCGTGGGAAAGGCCACCAGTTGGCCGCTGTGTAATAGCTCCGCCCCGGTGGCGATAGCTTCGCGGTATTCGGATATGCTGACTTCGTTGGTTTTAATCCATTTAGTTTCCATATTTGGCTTACCTTTTATAAAAAGGGAGCCCATGCTGGGCTCCCCGAATTGCAAACAATTTCAGATACAAGATGTTAAGTTTCAGATTGGCCAAAACAGTTTACAGGTGCAATACTGTAAACCCTTTAAGCACAAGGCGGGGTTTAAAACGCCTTTCGCTTATGAGATATGAGGAGAGCCAATTAAGGCTCCCTCTATCTCGTCCGCTATCAAAAATATATTTATTCCGAGAAGGGAAAATTATTTCTTGATAACATTGGCAGCTTGAAAGCCTCTGGGACCCTCTACCCTATCGAACTCCACACATTGTCCTTCGTCCAGGGTCTTAAAACCGTCGCCGGTAATGGCGGAAAAATGTACAAATACATCGCCATCAGAGCTGTCAAGAAAGCCATAGCCTTTCTCGGCATTAAACCATTTTACTTTGCCTTCCATGTGAACCTCCTAAATGATATAAAACATCTCGATGCTATAATTATAGCACAGTAAATTTGAAAATCAAGGCGTGTTAACCCTATATTTTTTCACCGCGGCTATATCGCCCTCATATTTTAGCAAAAAATTATAGGTGGAATCCACAATACCGTCGTTTAGGCTCTCTACATTAAGGCGCACTAAAACCCTGGCCCAATCAAGAGCCTCGGCAATGCTGGGTTTTTTCCGCAAGTCCAACCGCCGTACGGCTGCTAAAAAATCGCAGATACTTGCAGCTAGAGCTGGGCCAACACCGGGAACCTTGGCTTTAATTATCGCCAATTCCCGTTCTCTATCTGGATAATCAAGATAATAGTGTACGCAACGGCGTTTTAAACCGTCGCTAAAGTCCCTGGCGCCGTTGCTGGTTAAAATTACCAAGGGCGGCTCTTTAGCCTGAACAGTACCCCATTCAGGAATGGTAACGGCATAATCGCTAAGGGCTTCCAGCAGAAAGCTCTCAAAAGCCTCGTCGCTTTTATCAATCTCATCAATTAAAAGCACCGCTTTTTTCTCACTGCCAAAGGCCCTCAGTATCGGCCGGGGCAGGAGGAATTCCTCAGAAAAAATTTCGCCGGACACTTCACGCCATTCCCCGCCCCGCCGGTTTTCCAAATATAATAGCTGCTTTTGGTAATTCCACTCATAAAGAGCATGGTGCTCGTCCAGCCCCTCGTAACACTGGAGCCGAATAAAATCCATCTGAAAGCCCTGGGCCAAGCAGCGGCCTAAATCGGTCTTGCCTACCCCTGCCGGACCCTCCAATAATATGGGCTTGGCCAGTTCCTCAGCCATGGCTACCACTAAGGATAGAGAGTCGTCAATATAATAATTTTCTTGTTGTAAAATTTCTCTTACATTTTTTTCCGTAAACATTTGTCGCTCCAATATCTCAATTATATGCTATAATATATATTATCATACAACTAGGGAGTTTGTCATGGAAAAAATCATCGCCGATTTTGCCCACAGTCTCGCCAAGGGCGGCATAAAAATATCAATCACAGAAATTACCGACGCTCTCCGGGCCTTAAACCGTTTTGGCCTGGATAACGAAGGAAAATTTTATCAGATTTTAAAGGCGGCAATGGTTAAGGACGCTGCTGATTACGAGGTATTTGACTTAGCCTACAACCTTTATTTTCATAAAGCCGTCCCCGCTGACCCCAGCGCCAAGCCGGCAACGCCTTGCCATAAAGGGGACATTCCCTTAAAGGGCACAGCCGGTATGTCCGACAAGGCTAAAAGCTTTTACGGCGCGATTCTTCAGAGCGACCAAGCAGCTATAGCGGCGGCGGCTAGCGAGGCTGTCAGCGAGGCCGACCTCAGCTCCCTAGACTTAGAGGGCCTTTTACACCAAGTAAAAGTTACCCTTTCCTGGTTTATGGTGGAAAACGCTTTAGAAATGAATCACTGTTCAGCAGGTCAAGAGCAGCTAGGGCATTTGGAACAGGAACTGCGGGTCTCCTTGGCGCAAAAGCTGGCGGCAACTCAAAGCGACGCCGCGAATACCTTATTAGCAGCGGAAAACCTTACGGAAAAGGATTTTAACTCCCTCAGCGCCAGACAGGTAAAAGCCATGGAAAAACGGGTTGAAAAACTAGGCCGCCAGCTCGGCTCCCGCTATTCTTACCGTTTAAAGCCAAGCAAACAGGGGATTATCAATATGCGCAAGGTTATGGCGGAAACGGCCAAGCGGGGCTACCCGCCCAGCCGCATGCATTACCTGGCCAAAAAACGCGATAAGCCCTCACTGCTGATTCTTTGCGATATCTCCGGTTCCATGGCCCAATACAGCAGCTTTTTCTTACAGTTGGTTTACGCCATGGAAAAGCGGTTCCAGGATATACAGTCCTTTTTGTTTATTGATAATATTGTGGCAGCTAACTTTCCTCGCAACAGCAACAATCCCGGCGCGGCGATTGCGGCGGCAATATTAGAGGCCTATGTGCCCAGAACAGGCAGAACTGGCCAGCATTGCACCACCACCGGGGTATCCGATTATGGCAAGGCCTTTCATTTTTTCCTGGAAAAATTCAGCGCTACGTTAGAACCCCACAAAACAGTTTTGATTCTGGGCGACGCTAAAAATAACTGGTTCCCAGCCAAGCGGGAAAATCTCCAGGCTATTGCCCAAAAGGTCAAGGAAATTATTTGGCTTAATCCCCAACCCCAGGCCGCCTGGAACACAGAGGACAGCGTCATCAATGTTTACGCCCCCTATTGCCGTAGGGTAGTAGAATGTCGCAATTTAAAGCAGTTAACAGAGATAGCCCAGCAGCTAAGCTAAAACTAAAACAACGCCGTCCACTAGTTGGGACGGCGTTTAAATTGCCCGCTAAATATTATCTTATTTAAATAAGCTATAATTACTTTAAATCATCTTTTTACGCCCTGTAAAATTAATTTCCTAAATCGCGCCGCCAAAGTCTAAACAGCGTTAAAAATTAAAATCAGGCTTGCTGGGACGTTTCCGTTTCAGCGCCCCGTTCCAACCACTGTAGCCAAATGACAACCAGTAAAACTATGGCAATGCCTATTATTTGGCTAAACAGCAAGGTTTGGCCAAAAATTACTAATCCCAAAATACAGGAGGTGGCTGGATCCAGAGTATAGGTAATTTGCACATAAGCCGGCTCCAAACGATTGAGAGCGTTGATATACAGCCAGTAACAGGCCGCGGTGGTCAATAAGCCGAAGCCCAATATGGGCAAAAGCACCAGGCCGTTACTGGCGGTAAAGGCTTGAGCAATATCAGCCAGAACCCGGGCCGGCGGGTGCATGAATAGAGAGATGAAAACCAGGGAAAAAAGCCCTTCATAGGCAATAATCGCGTTACTATCAACGTCATGAATTAAAAGGTACTTTTCCAAGGAAACCAAGGCAGCCCAGCTTACCATAGCGGTAATTGCCCATACTAAACCGATTAGATTTAAATTTCCTGAGCTGCCAAAAATATTCACCACTAAGGCTATGCCTATTATAGCTCCACACACAGCCACAACCTTTTGCCAGGTAATGGGGATTTTAAAGGCTAACCGAGAAATTATGATTAATAAAAAGAGATTACAATAAATAATTGTGGACACAACCCCAATGGGCAGATAGCTATAGGCCTGAACCGCGGCATAATTGTAAGCGGCGCTGGATAAACCGTTAAAAACCAGGGCCGGCACCAGCAACTTGGGAATTTTGAAGGCCTTAACATCATTTTTAATAACCAGGATTGTAAAAAACGCTAATAAGAAGAATGGCGCTATAAGGGATATAGTGCCCTCCGTTAAGCCGAATCTACTGAGCAAGATAGAAAATGTGCCAAATGTACCCCAGAGAATAGCTGCCGAAATACCCATGAGGAAGCCAACCCTTTTTTGCGATAGCACCACTTTACCTCCACACACCAAAACTTTGACGCCATAATTTAATAACAGCCTTTTAGGCTAGTTAGGGCCTCACAATACTGTATTATCCCACCGCTTACCTGAACAGTCAAGGAAAAATTTACATAAGTACACGCTTACGGCAAGACCTGCGCATAGTGGTTAAGCAGCTATTGGGGCAACCATATCAAACGGCAATAGCCTTGTTATATTAATTTATACGGGAATGTCCTTTTTCGCAAAGATCTCCATGCCCAGGAAGTACAAAGCTATACCGGCGATATAGAGGATTAAGAACATCAAAATCGCGTCGGAGTCGCCGGCCATCAGGCCCTCGGTATTAAAAAGCGTCAGGGGGGTCGCGTATTTTAAAAACTCAAATTTATCTCCCACTTGGGATAGCATTTGTATCAGCACGAAAGCGATGACTAAACCCGCACCCCAGCCATAAGATTTACGAGCGTCATTAAACCAGCAGGAAAAACAGAAGCACAAGCCGCTTAAAAATATTAACAAGCCATAGAGAGCCACGTTAATAATGACAAATTTACCAATCTCTAATTCACCGGGAAACATATATGACGCCACAGCCCAAGTAAAGAGCGCAGCCAAGGCCACCAGGAGAAAGAGCAGGGTCGATAAAACCCGCATTTGGGTAACAACCAAGGATTTTCTGGTGTGGGGCGTGGCCAAAAGGTAGGCCATAGAGCCATCGTCCACATAGCGCACCACTAAACGGTTAGCTACAATAATGATAAAGACGGCGGGAAATACCACAAACAGAAAATCATAGAGATAATTTACCACAAATTCCAGAAGGGTCACGCCTACGTCGTCCATGCCAAAAGCGGCGAAGAGCTGGGGCATACCCTGGGCCATTAAATTAAGGCTATCGCCTAGCTTCGGGTCGAACATGGCCACAATCATACCGGCGTAAACAGCTAAAACAGCCCAGAAAATGATAAATAGTTTTAAATTAGCTTTAAATTCCTTGCTAAACAATACCCAGTTAATCATTGCTATCACCCCCGTAAAAGCACATAAAAAGCTCTTCCAAGCTGCGGCCCCGCACAGCTAAGTCATCTACGCTGTAGTGGCTCAGCTTGGCGATGAGCTGGTCAAAACCGCCCCTTATCTCCGCTGTGACCTTATCGCCATCTTGGGACAAAATCTTTTCCCCAGCGCTAAAGGCCGCGGCCTCAGCCGTGGTTTTAAAGGTTATTTCCACTATGCGGCTTTTGGCCCGGCGCAAAGCCTTAATATCCTCTATAGCCACAATGCGACCGGCTTTTATAATTACCCCTTGGTCGCAGGTTTTTTCCACTTCCTCAAAAATATGGGAGGACATGAGTATGGTCTTTCCCTGCTGCTTCTCCGCCTTCACCAGCTCCACGAATTTATTTTGCATCAAAGGGTCCAGGCCGCTGGTTGGCTCGTCCAGAATCAGCGTGGCGGGATTACCCATAAAAGCGCAGACAATGGCGACCTTTTGCTTCATGCCCTTGGACATTTTGCCAATTCTGGTAGAGGCGTTAAGCTCAAAAAAATCAATTAAACTCCGTGCTTTAGTTAAATCCTTAATTTTTTTCAGCTGGGCGATGAATTTAATAAATTCCCAGCCAGTCATATTGCCCATAAAGGAGATTTCACCAGGGAGGTAGCCCAAGTCCTCGCTAATAGCGGCGGCATCCCGAAAGCAGTCCCGGCCCATAATAGTAACAACGCCCTGATTGGGCCGGGTAAAGCCCAGCAATTGACGGATTGTGGTAGTTTTACCGGCGCCGTTAGGCCCTAAAAAGCCCATTACCTCCCCTTTTTGTACCGCAAAGCTGGCGTCAAAAACTCCCTTGCCATTGCCGTAATCCTTGGTAAGATTATCAACCTTGATTACTTCCATTTAGATACTCCTCCTTATAAGCTGCCTGCCGTAAAACACGGCACCAAAAGCGAAATTCCTCTAGCAGAGCCTCAGCGTCCAGGGCCTCGCCACTCCGCTCTTTAAAGTGTAAATAACCGTCGCTGAGCCAAATAAGCATATTGAGAATGCGCTCCGGCTCCATACCCTCCCGAAACTTGCTTAAATTCACACTCTGAAAGTACCGCTCCATTACAGCGGACATAGTTCTCTGAACCGCATTATCTATATCCGCCGATATCGTCTCATTTTTAGAATAATAAGCCCGCAAAGAAAATTGAACTAACCAGGGATTATCCGGTAATAGCTGAGCGCGTTTTTGGGTTGCCCACTCCAAGAGGGTGAAAAAATCAACGTCCGGTTCTTGGGGCATTTCCGCCAGGCTTTGGCGCAACAAGGCTTCGCCATATTGATAGAGAAAATTATAGAACTCCCTTTTATTGCGAAAATAGTGAAACAGCAGTCCTTTTGAAATGCCGGCCTTGGCGGCTATTTCCTCTGTAGAGGCGTTTTTATAGGGGTTTTTGGCAAACACCTCTAAACCGCTATTTATTATCCGCTGCCGCTTTTCCCCAGGCAAAGAATAAAACTTTTCGTTCATCGTTGTTAACCTATCTTCTAACCTATAGTTTTTGGAAAAAAGTTACTAAGTTGTTAACCTAGCGTTACTGACCTATCTATCGTTGCCATTATCGGCTATTGTCTCTTACACAACTGACAACGGCCAATTTTTTATTGACCAAAACAGTCAATACACTTAGTATACCCCATTGACTAAAAAGCGCAACCCCCTAAGCAGAGAAAAAGGCAGCAAATACGCTGCCTGTAATTAACCGGTTATTAAATTTTACTCCCTGCTGGACGGCAACAGCGGCATAAAGTTTAGCCATAATTTAATACCTAACTGACATAGATTTTTCTGAATCAGTATTCTCGTCATTACAATCGGTATTTCTGACTTTACAATCTACATTACCAACATTGCAGTCGCTATGCCCGACATTACAACTGCATTACCAACTTCGCAATCACTATACCCGACCATGCAAAAAGTTAAGGGGACAACGCTGTGGCGTTATCCCCTTAATACCTAAATTTTATTCTTCGTCTTTATTTTCGGCTTCCTGCACCATATCGCCAATGGTTACAACATCCTCGTCAGGTACGTAAGCCGGTTCTTCCTCAACCGCTTCCTCTTTCACCGGGGCTGCTTCAGGCTGGGGGCGATCCAAGGTTTCCTTAATACTC
Source organism: Peptococcaceae bacterium (assembly GCA_019415505.1). GTDB lineage: Bacteria > Bacillota > Dehalobacteriia > UBA7702 > UBA7702 > Cryptoclostridium. The sequence goes on from DXZC01000001.1 coordinate 18,828, forward strand.
AGGCTAATTTTCTTACTATCCAGGTCAAAGCCTAGAACCTTTACCTTAACAATATCGCCGGGAGTAACGGCGTCCTCGGTTTTTTCTACTCTGGTCCAGGATAGCTGGGATATATGTACCAAGCCTTCAACGCCTGGTTCTAACTGCACAAAAGCGCCAAAGGTAGCGGTACGCACAACCTTGGCTTCAACAATAGCGTCAACCGGATATTTATCCGGTACTGTGCTCCAAGGATTGGGAATGAGCTGTTTTAAGCCGAGAGAAATTTTCTCGTTTTCCCGGTCCACACCGAGTACATAAACGTCTATTTCATCGCCAATATTTAAAATTTCCGAGGGATGATTTACCCGGTACCAAGCCATTTGCGAAACATGGAGCAGACCGTCTACACCGTCTAAATCCACAAAAGCGCCAAAGTTGGTTATACGCTGCACAACACCGTGACGGGTTTGGCCCTCTTCGATTTCCGCCCAAACTTTATCGTGTTTCTTAGCCTTTTCCAACTCCAGATAGGCTTTTCTGGAAAGAATAAGCTTATTATGATTTTTATCACATTCCAGAACCTTAAACTGGATGGTCTGGTCTTTATACTTATCCAACTGGTTAACAAAGCCGGTTTCCACCAGAGAGGCGGTAACAAACCCTTTAAGGCCAACGTCAACCAAAAGTCCGCCCTTCACCACATCCAGAACTTTACCTTCCAGAATGTCGCCGTCCTCCATTGCTTTAGCCAGCTTATCCCAGGCTATATCCACGTCCACTTTCTTTTTGGAAAGTATGGGATGACCGTCCTCGTTTTCTCTTCTTAAAACTAGGACTTCCACTTCATCGCCTTCATGGAACAAATCCACCAGGTTTTCCGCTTCAGAGGGGGTAAACTCATTTTTGGGAATAACACCCTCGCTTTTACCGCCAATATCGACCATAACTTCACTATCGGAAACTTTAATAATAGTACCTTTCAACCGCTCGCCACGACGGATAACTGCACATTCTTTATCAAAAGCCGCATAAGACGCAGCCATTGTTTCCTCTTCTTCCGCACTGTCCTCTTGGGGTTTAACTTCAGCTACAGCGGCGTCCTCCTGGGGTGCTGCTGCTTCAGCTACAGTTTCGGTTACTTCCTCAACCTTTTCCATTGTTTCTTCGGTGTTTTCCACCTCTAAGTTTTTCTCTTCCATTACATTGTCCTCCTTCATTTTTTCCATGACCTCCTCAATAATCCAATCCGGGGTCGAGGCGCCGGCGGTTAACCCAACCTTCTTGTCCTCTAAATTGTTTATTTCATTTTTAATCATGTCTATTTCAGCGGCGTCCTCAACTATAAAGGTTGTGGCGCCTTTTTCGGCGGCTATATCCGCCAATTTTTTGGTGTTAGCGCTATTTTTACCACCAATAACTAGCATAATATCAACTGTTTCAGCTAGAGAAGCAGCCTCGGCTTGCCGCTCTGAGGTTGCCTTACAAATGGTGTTACGCACAACAACCTGGGGTACTATACCCTCTATATATTCTACTATTTCCCGGAATTTAGCTGATGATTGAGTTGTTTGGGACAATATTCCTACTTTAGCCGGGAAAACAATATCTTTGGCTTCAGCCAGTGAGTTTACCACAATGGCATTATCAGCCAAAAAACCCAGTATACCAATGACTTCAGGGTGATTTTTGTCTCCCACTACCACTACGCTATCACATTCTTTTTGCAGTTGACAAGCAATTGACTGAGCCTTTTGGACAAAGGGACAGGTGGCGTCTATAATGTGGAGCCGCCTTTTTTTCAAGGCCTCAATAACTTGGGGCGGCACCCCATGGCTACGAATGATCACCGTATCGCCGGTAATATCCTCAACCCCTTGCACACCGAAAACTCCCAGAGTTTCCAAACGCTGCACTTCGCGGGGATTGTGGATTAAAGGACCTAAAGAGCAGATATTGCCCTTATTGCTATTATCCAAAGCCATTTTAATGGCTCGTTTCACGCCAAAGCAAAAACCGGCGCTTTTTGCCATTATAATCATTATATTCTACCTGTCCATAGTTTATTCGCATTTACCTAAAATTTTCCTGCTTATAATAACGCTAAAATTTCACCTAAATTGCGACAAAATATTACACATGGAGACTATTTCCACCCTATATTAAGGCAGCAACCGCTTCTTCTTGCTTTTTCAACATACGTTGCTGTGTTTCTTTGCGCTTTTCTCCCTCTAGGGCTTCATAGGGGAAAGATTTTCCAACTTTTATCTTAACAGTAGCGCCAAAATATTTGAATAATGGGGCGTCATACCGAATACCCATAGGCACAATGGTACAGGGCGCTTGGGAGGCTATAAAGCAGACCCCAGACTTAAAGGGCAACATTTTACCATCCCGGGAGCGGGTGCCTTCGGGGAATACGCCTAAAACGCCGCCTTCCCGCAAAACATTAATAGCAGCTTTGATGGCCTTGCGGTCCACTCCGTCCCTATCCAAGGGTATTACGTTGAGGTGTCTAAAAAACCAAGACTTAAATTTGCTATCTTTAATTAATTCCTCTTTGCCCAAAAAGTGCATTACTCTTTTTGTCGCCAATCCCATGAGAACAGGGTCGCCATAAAACTGATGATTAGCTACAATCAACACTGGACCTTCTGGTGGAATATTCTCTAAACCCTCGTATTCTAAGCGACGGGGCGCCTTTAAAATTAATTTAGCAATCCCCCGCATAAACCTATAAAACATTTACTGTATCTTCCTCCAAAGCTCAATAATAGCATTGGTTATTTGCGCCACACTCAGGCCGTCCGAATCCAGCAGTATCGCGTCCTCAGCCCGGCGCAGGGGATTATGCTCCCTGGTGCTGTCCAAATGATCCCGGCGTTGCAAATCAGCAATCACTTCTTCTAAAGTCAGGCTAGCAATTCCCTTGGCTAGCCATTCCGCATAGCGCCGGCGGCCTCTTTCCTCCGGGGAAGCTGTCAGATATATTTTCAAAGCAGCGTTGGGTAAAACATTGGTGCCAATATCCCGACCGTCCATTACCACGCCGCAATTCTCTGCCAAGCGCCGCTGTTTGGCCACTAAATTTTGGCGCACACCTTGGTAGCTGCAAACCTGGGACACATTTTTGGTAACAGCGGTGTTACGTATGGCTTCGCTCACATCCTGACCATCTAAAAACACCTTGTAATCCTGTCCCTGGCCCTGCAATTCAAGGCGACAGGACTCAGCTAAAGCTGTTACCGCAGCTTCATCCCCAGGGTCAACCCCTGTTTCCAGTACCTTCAGGGTTATAGCCCGATACATAGCGCCAGTATCTATATACTTAAAGCCTAAACGACGGGCCAGTTCCTTAGCAACGGTGCTTTTCCCCGCGCTGGAAGGTCCGTCTATAGCAATGGCTTTAACAGTATCTACCTTTTCCATTTGACCTTTTTGCTATCCCTTCGTAAAGCGTAACCAACTCAGGAACCCCAGTGGTTCCAGGAAACGCCTGTTTTGGAATTCAATAATATTATATTATACCTTAAAAAGTATGGCATTGCAACTATTTTAATTTAACAATGCCCCAGAGCTTTTTACCGCCGCCCACAGCCAGGGAATTGGGAAAGTCATCGTCCAGTTCAGCGGGGCGATCCATGAGCCGCAAAACCTCACCCTGCTTGCCGCCTACCACGCTAATTGTGTCGCCAGCGTTAGCTTTCACGCTGAGAACGCCGCCTTGGAAATCCCCCGCAATATCATCATTAATTAGCAAGGTGCAAGCTGAGGCCTGGGATTTTTCCGTCTCAAAGGTGAGGAATAAAAACATACCCTCCTCCGCCTGGTCTACAGCAGCAGTATCTGCCGACATATCCACAGCTTCCGCCCCTAGTCGCTGAGCCCGGGCTTCCTCCATGGCCTCAGGAAAGAAAAAAAAGTAAGCCTGAATGCCGAGAAAGAACAAAAAAAGCAAAAATAAACCCAGCAAAAAGATGCGTTCTATGGCTTTCATAATGGGGTGAACCTCCGTTCCTAAAGTCTGCGCCCCAACCGAACAGCGGAAACATTGGGCTTGCCAATAATTATTTTTCGCGTTTTCGGTTCAGGTTCTACTAAAACATTATGAATAGTATGTTTGAACGGAGGTTCTTTTATTCTATTTTTTACGCTTCATGGCTTTAATCTCAGCTTTTTCCCCTGCTGGGACTCTATTGGATTCCACGATTTTCTGTAGAGCTTTATTATAGGTCCAATCGTCTAAATTACAATGGCTAAGATAAGCTCTGGTTTTTTTCCGCTCCTTGACATAGGCGGCGGAAATTGTCCAAGCCACAGCCATTTTCACGTAATACCCCTGGTGCCTTATGGCGTCCAGCTCCTCTAAGACCCTATCTATATATTCGCTATCCAGATAATAATCGAGCAAAGACACAATAGCAAAGCGCAAATGATACTCTTTATCACTATGCAAATATTCATTTAAAAATGTATAAAACTCCTGACGGTGCTTTTTTACCATATGTAACCCCGTAACAAAGCTATCGCACACAGCCCAATTATTAATTTTAGGCACAAAGCCCCGAATATAGGACAGCACAGTGGAAAAGTCCTCTTTAAGATAACCGATAACCAAGCCCTCGACCATTATTTCTTCATAATAATCGGCGCGGGGCTGGCGTAAAAAGCCCTTGGCGTCACCTCGGGCTATTTCCTTAGCTATCGCTCTGAGCAGGGGCAAACGTACGCCAATAATTTTATTGCTCTCCTCCACGCCGGGGACAAGGCTGCTGTTAAAGGCCCGGTATTTTTGGTCAGCCAGGGATAATAACCGCTCAGTTAAGGACTGGTAATCCTCCTCCTGCCATTTAGCCACTGTTAGCATACTTTCCCTCCTCTGGTTTTTAATCTAACCTACCATAAAATCGACTAAATTGCAAAAAATATTACGATAAAGATAATTAAAAAGTCTTGCTATTTTTTCCTTAATATGCTATGTTAACGTATATTATTAATAATTATAAAAGAGGGGTAGAAAAAATGAAAAAATTATTATCCATTCTGCTTATCTGTTGCCTGGCCTTCGCCCTTGTCGCCTGCGGCGGCGACACTACCGAAGAAAGCGACGCCAACAACGAAGCAACCACAACCGCTAACGGCCAAACCTTAGAGGACATTAAAGCTGCCGGCGAAATTGTCATGTTCACCAATGCTGAATTCCCGCCCTTTGAATATCGGGACGACAGCAATGAAATAGCAGGGGTGGACGTGGAAATAGCCCAAGAAATCGCCAAGGATATCGGCGTGAAATTAGTTGTTGAGGACGTAAACTTCGATAGTATTGTAGCCTCCATACAGTCGGGCAAAGCAGCTTTTGGCGCCGCCGGTATGACTGTAACTGAGGAACGTGAACAGCAGGTCGATTTTTCCCTAAAATATGTCAGCTCCAAACAATTTGTTATTTTACCCGAAGGAGCCACCCTGGAAACTATTGAGGACTTAAACGGCAAGACTATTGGCGTACAAAGCGGCACCACCGGCGACTTTATTGTTACCGACGCTATTGAAGGCACAGAAGACGCTGATCCCATTATTCCCGATAGTGAAGTAAAGGGTTATACCTCCGCGATTTTAGCCGCCCAAGATTTGCTTTCCGGCCGTCTTGACGCTGTGGTTATCGACAGATTGCCGGCGGAAAATATTGCCGCTGCCAATACTGACGCTGGCCTTACTACCGTAGAATTAATGTATGCTGATGGCAGCGATACAACAGAAGAATACGCTATTTGCGTACAAAAAGGCAACACTGAATTACTGGATTCCATCAATGCCACCCTGCAAAGACTCATTGACGAAGGCGCCATTGACCAGTATATTGTCGAACATTCTGAAGCCGGCGCTGTCAGTGAATAAGGCGTAAAAGTTTAAACAATTATTGAGGGCGCTAGCAAAGCAGTCCTCTAACCCAAGTAAACAGGGAAAATTAGGGTCTGAACCAGGAAAAACCAATTTTCCGGTTCAGACCTTAGTTGCGCCCAGCAATGGTTAATTCCAACCCCCTGGCCTCTGGGGTAAAAAATAAGGCCAAAAAAACTAGGCTTTCCAGAAGAATTTTAGGATTATTTTGGAAAGCTTAAGTCTCAGTAAGCTACAGAAGTATAGGGGGAGGTTTTTATGAATTTCTTTGAGAATATTTACAACAGCCTTTATTCTACCTTTGTGGTAGCAGGGCGTTGGCATATGTTTTTGGAGGGATTAGCCAACACCCTGAAAATCGCGGCAGTTGCCACGCTTATAGGGATAGCTATTGGCGTAACCATAGCGATTATTAGGGTTTACCACAAGCAATCAGGTCGGCTTTTCCTGCTGGATAAAATATGCGGCCTATATCTAACAATTATCCGGGGCACCCCAGTTTTGGTGCAGTTACTGATTATGTACTATATAGTTTTTAGTAATGTGCGTAACGGTATCCCCGTAGCCATGCTGGCCTTTGGCATTAATTCCGGGGCCTATGTGGCGGAAATCGTGCGGGCCGGCATAAACGCGGTAGACCGGGGCCAAACAGAGGCGGGTCGCTCCCTGGGCCTCAACGGCGCCAGTACCATGAAATCAATTGTGCTGCCCCAGGCTATTAAAAATATCCTACCCGCCTTGGGCAATGAATTTATCGTCCTATTAAAGGAAACCTCCATTGTGGGTTATATAGCCATTGTGGATTTGACTAAGGCCGGAGATATCGTGAGAAGCCGTACCTATGACGCTTTCGGTTCCCTGATACCGGTGGCCTGTATGTACCTTATCCTCGTTATCGGTTTACAGACCATCTTAAAGGTAGTAGAAAGGAGGTTAGCCAAGAGTGATAGACGTTAAAAATTTGCATAAAAGCTTTGGGGAACATCAAGTGTTACAAGGTATAAACCAAAATATCAAAAAAGGCGAAAAAGTGGTTATTATCGGGCCTTCCGGTTCCGGTAAGTCTACCTTTTTACGCTGTCTCAACTTATTGGAGACCCCCACGTCCGGGGAAATTTGGTTTGAAGGCCAACTCATAACCGATAAAAAGACCGATATTAATAAGGTACGGCAAAAAATGGGCATGGTTTTTCAGAATTTTAATCTCTTTCCCCACAAAACAGTGCGGGAAAACATAACCCTGGCGCCGATAAAATTAAAAGTCTATAGTAAAGAGGAAGCCAACCAAGTAGCGGCGGACTTGCTGCTCAGGGTCGGCCTGCCGGAAAAAATAGACGCTTATCCCAGTAGTCTTTCGGGGGGACAAAAGCAAAGAGTAGCCATAGTGAGGGCCTTGGCTATGGACCCTGACGTTATGCTCTTTGACGAACCCACCAGCGCTCTGGACCCAGAAATGATTGGGGAGGTGCTGGACGTTATGAAGGAATTGGCCCAAGAGGGCATGACAATGGCGGTTGTTACCCATGAAATGGGCTTTGCCAGGGAAGTTGGCACCAGAATACTGTTTATGGATGAAGGCCAAATTTTAGAGGAAAACACTCCCAACGAATTTTTCGATAATCCTCAACACCCCCGTTCCCAGGAATTCCTCTCCAAAATACTGTAAGCTTGCGGTATGTAAAAATTTACAGCAGTAGCGCCGGCAACTGGCTATTTAACTCTATTTCCGGCATCAGCAAAGCTGCTTTAAATATAAATCACCAGGGAGCGCACACTCACTGCTTTATTGAGGAAGATACTAAAATTCGTCACCAAACTGGTACTTAAACAAAACCACTACAAATAAACTTTTACAATCTAGACAATTACAAAAAAATGAGGAGAAAACTATGAAAAAGCAACTAACTCTCATCATCGTACTTGCCGCCACCCTTTTAATGCTGAGCTTTGGGGCTTCAGCCGGGGAATTAAGGGACAAGGGCGACGCCCAGACGCAACTGCCGCCTACAAACGGCCAAGCAATGCTTAACGCCATAGGGGAAAAGGCCCCGGCTGTAGGAGAAAGGGGCAAGGCAGACAACCAAGGTACGGAACAAGGTTTTGCCGCTACCTCAGCAGCAACCAATTTTACTGACATACAGAACCACTGGGCCAAAGTAAATATTGAATATGTGGTAAATTTGGGCCTGTTTAACGGTACTAGCGCCAACCGGTTTGAACCCAACGCCAAAATGACCAGGGCCATGTTTGTTACCGTTTTAGGACGGCTATATGGTGTGGACCCTAATGCCTATGGCGGCTCCTCGTTTAAGGACGTGGCAACGGGAAAATGGTACTCGCCTTACATACAATGGGCCTCAGATCCGGAAGTTGGCCTGGTCAACGGCTTTGGCGATGGCACCTTCCAACCCCAGGCCAATATCACCAGGGAACAAATGGCCACCCTGATTTACCGTTATTGTTCCTATGCTGGTCTAAGTATGCAAATTGTCTCTGACTTTTATTATTTTAACGATGAGCTTTTAATTAATGAATATGCTTTTGACGGCGTAACCTATTGCCAGATTACAGGCCTAATTAATGGTAAAAATAACAATATGTTCGATCCTAAAGGGAACTCTACCAGAGCGGAAGTAGCCACTGTGCTGGCTAGGTTGGTTAAGGCCAGCCAGGGACAACGCATTTACCTGAATTACGGCGACACTGGCGTACCCACCTATAGTTCCGTAGTTTTACAACCCTGCATAGGTACAATTTATCCTCAGGGCGAAATTATTGAAGAATACGATTTAAACGGCGTAGGTTTTTACTATACTTATAATGCGAATGATTTAGCAGTTTATCGGAGTTACCTGACCCAACAAGGCTTTAATTATATAAGCGAAGAAAAAGAAGGAGATATTATAATCCATTTTTATAATAAGGGTAATATAGTGCTCGGCATTGCTATTTATCCCGCTGAAAATGTTATCATGGTGGTTCCTGACCTCAACAAAATACCGGTATAAAAACAAACCCGCCGTAACCCTTCTAGAGGTTACGGCGGGGTTTTTATCTCAACGGCTCATGCCCTTATCTTTGTGCTCCGGTATTTTCATTTTCCGCTAACTCCACTTTCACAGTTCCTGTATCACCGCTTTGCATACGGTAATAGGAAAGTTCTACAGTATCGCCGGGAGAGTAATTATTCTTTTCCGCATTCAACTGGGATATGCTGGCTATTTCCACGCCATTAATGGCGGTAATAATATCTCCAATCTGGATGCCGCTTTTAGCGGCAGCGCTATTTTCCTCAATATAAGTTACATAAACGCCGGTCGGTACGTTATTGTAAGCCGCGGTGGCCTCGTCGATATCCTGGCCGCCAATGCCAATCATGGGACGGCCGCTAACATAGCCGTTTTCTATTAGTTCGTTTACAATGGGCAAAGCGTCGTTAATGGGAATGGCAAAGCCCATACCTTCAGCTACAGAGGAGCTTATCTTGGCTGAGTTTACGCCAATAATTAAGCCTTCCGAGTCAACTAAGGGGCCGCCGGAATTACCGGAATTAATCGCCGCGTTGGTTTGAATATAATTCATAACCGCGGAGCCCATGTCCACTTCACGGTCAAGGCCGGAGATTATACCAGTAGTAACGGAACCGGCAAAATCCAAACCCAGGGGATTGCCAATAGCGACTACATCCTCACCCACTTCTAAGGCGTCGGAATCGCCAAACTCCGCCACAGTCAAGCCGGTGGCTTCTATTTTAATTACCGCTAAATCCGTTTGCTCGTCAATACCTACAGCCGTGGCAGGGTGTTCCGTACCGTCGCTGAGAGTCGCCACTAAATTGCTCATACCGCTTACCACATGGGCGTTGGTCATTATATAACCATCTTCAGTTATTATAATACCTGTGCCCACCCCCTGGTTTTGACCGGACTGACCGGTAATTCCCACCACAGCGGGGGCTACTTTATTATTAATCTCGGAAACGCTGAGTTCATTGCCAGTGGCGGCGGTTTGCTGCACAGTCTGGGGAGTTTGTTCCTCAGTGTTATTAGCGGTTGAAGCTGTATTTTTATCTTCAAAGAAGGTCGAATAAATGCCAATAGAACTAAAGGCTATCATCACAGCCGCCGCTAAACCGGCGCAAGCCATACCGATTTTTTTGCCGGTTTTACGCCGCTTTTTCTTTACCGGAGGGGTCTGCTCCGGTTCAACAGCAGACCGATAATAAGTCTCAGCGGCGGCAAAATCAGAATAATCATTACTGTAAGACGGCTCCTGGCTTTCACCTCTGTAAGCGTAAGGGGATTGGGGCGTTTCCTGAGGCGCTGCCTGGGTTGCTTCCGGAATTTTTTCCTGAAGCACTTCCGGGTTAGCTGCCTGAGTTACTTCCTGAAGCACTTCCGGGTTCGCTCCCTGGGACACAGGGGACATCTTATCACTGGGTATTATATACTCGCCATTTTCATTAACCTGATAATTTACAGCGGTTTGGGGAATATCGCTAATAAAGGATTCGCTCTTTACCGTATCTTCCCCGTCAGCCACGGCATCTCCCGCCGCCATTGGGTCCTGCGGAAGTTCCCGCTCTTTTGAGTCTTGCTCGTCTTGCGGATAGCTCTTAAAATAATCTCTTTCGTCTTTCATATACTCAACCTCCTCGGTACTACCTGATTTATGTATTTAGTCTAACCTGCTAATTTGGTGTCGCAAGGAAGTACATATGTAAATACTGTGAACTTAACATGAATAATGCGCTACCTTATATTGCAGCCTCTATTTAATTATGCTATAATTTTTACTGTATTATACTAAGGAAACGGAGAATTAACCGACAATGGATATTTGCCGTGGCACAAACAATGATTTACAGGCCATATTACAGCTTTACCAGCAATTACACCCCCAAGAAGATAGCGAGGTAACGCCGGAACGGCAAAGAGCCTTTGCCAAAATACTGGCTAATGACGATAATTACCTTATGGTGGCGAAGGACGAGGACAAGATAATCGCCACAGCCCATTTGACGATCCTTAATAATCTCAGCCGCAACGGCCGACCGGCGGCTTATGTGGAAAATGTGGTCGTGGACCGTCAGTACCGGAGCCAGGGTGTTGGCGAGGAGCTTTTGGCCCACCTCAACAAATTGGCGGCGGAAAATAATTGTTATAAAATTTTCCTCTGCACCGGCACCATCAACAACGCTGAACGGGATAAGGATAGGGAAAAAAGGCACCGCTTTTACAGGAAAACCGGTCTGCAAGACGGCATTAAACACGCCTTTGTGCGTTATTTAGATAAAAACATCTAATAAGGACAAGTTAACGGTCAAAAATATATAATTTATGAGGCATTTTACTAAGTAATACTTGTTAAAATGAGAACAAGCGGGAATACTGGAAAGTAAGGCAAACAATCGGGGATAGAATGAGGACATTTTATCCCCGATTTTTGAGAATATTATTATCATGACATTATTTAATATCTTTAGTACATATTTGAAAGTAGGGTTTTTAGCCTTTGGCGGCGGCTACGCTATGCTGCCAATCTTGGAGAAGGAATTCGTCGTTAGACGCCAATGGCTGACAGACGCTGAATTATTGGCGGATTTTGCCATTGCTAATTCCCTGCCGGGCATTATAGCGGTAAACACCGCCACTTTTTTGGGCTACCGTTTAAAGGGCATAAAGGGCGGCCTAGTGGCGGCTTTAGGGATGATTATACCATCGATTTTAATAATTACCATCATAGCGGCGTTTTTCCAAAACTTTGCCGATATACCCTGGGTACAGCGGGCCTTTCACGGCTTAAATATCGCGATTATTGTTTTGCTGGTGGATACAATAGTAAAAATGTGGCGGCGGGGCATTAGGGATATTGTAACCTTTATAATCTTTGCCGCGGTAATAATCACCTACCTTCTCACCGGGCTTAACCCTGTTATTTTCGTTATCTTAGGGGCGATAGCCGGTTTGACCCTGGCGGGAAGGAGGCAAAAATGACTTATTTGCTGCTCTTTTGGGAATTCTTTAAGACCGGTCTTTTCGCCATTGGCGGCGGTTACGCCACCCTGCCCTTCCTTACGGCAATCAGCGACAATTACGGCTGGTACAGCCATAGCCAATTAGCTAATTTAATCGCCATTTCCGAGGTTACGCCCGGCCCTATAGGGGTGAATATGGCTACTTTTGCTGGTTATATCACCACAGGCGTGGTAGGGGGAATTGTTGCCACTATAGCTTTAATTTTACCTGCTTTAATCATTATTCTGTCACTCTCCCACTTTGTACCTAATTACCGGGAAAAACCGGTGGTGCAAAATATACTATACGGCATCCTCCCTGTGGCTCTCGGCCTTTTGGCTGCCGCAGGCTGGCAGCTATTTAACTTAGCTTTACTGAGCTTTACTGAATTATCTACCACCATTTGGGCTTGGGCTCTTTTTGCTATTTTGCTTGTTATTGCCTTGCCCAAATGGCCCATAAAAATCAGCCCCCTTTGGCTGTTGCTCATAGGCGGCATTTGGGGCTTTTTATTCCTTTGAGATTTGAGAGGTGATAAACTATGACGTTACAGGGTCTGGCTCTAGGCGGCGGGGGCGCCAGGGGCAGCTACGAAATTGGGGTTTGGCAAGGATTAAAGGAAGTGGGCTGGGAAGCCCAGATAGTTACAGGCACCTCTGTAGGAGCTTTAAACGGCGCCCTCATCGCCCAGGGAAATTATGACGTCAGCAAGGAGCTATGGCTGACTATTGAAACTGAAAAGATAATCCAAATGGAGAACGGCCAGAGCCCGGATGAAGCGGCTAAGCTGTTAAAAACAGCCGAAACCTACCTTAAATCTATGTCCGGTGAGGAAAAAGGCCTGAATACCGCGCCCCTCGGCATTCTCATAGATAATTATATAGATGAAAAAAAGGTAAGAAGCAGTAAAATTGACTTTGGCCTCGTCACTAATTTATGGGAAGCCCCCAAGCTAACGCCTTTAGAATTATTTTTGGAGGATATTCCCCGGGGTTATTTAGCTGACTATCTTCTCGCCTCCTCCTCGCTTTTTCCAGCTCTACAGGCCCATGTTATAGACGGCAAGAGCTATGTGGACGGCGGTTACTATGACAACGTACCCATAAATATGGCCCTTAAACGGGGGGCAAATTTAGTCCTGGCAGTGGATTTAGACGCTGTAGGCTTTAGTAAAGAGCCCCAAACTACCCCGGACCAAGAGGTACGCAGAATTAAACCCTATTGGGACTTAGGCCCGGTACTCAATTTTAACCGTAAAACAGCGGCCCGCAATATTAAGCTGGGCTATTTAGATACCCTTAAAGCTTTTGGCAAGGCTAAGGGTTGTTATTTCACCTTCTCTCCAGAGGCTTTTACTCCAACGCCAAGCCTAGAACGGCTAGAGCAAATAAAGGAATTAATAAGTAGGGAGGAAAAGGGCTTTTTACAAAACTTAGCCACGGAAAGCATTACCAAAAGCGTGGAACGAAAATACCGTGGCTCCCTCAAGGTTGACAAGGACCTCTGGCAAATTTGCGCCGAATGCGCCGGCGAGGTATTCAAGGTGGACCCGGAAAAAGTATACGGGGAAGCTCAATTCATCGCGGCTGTAAACAGTCGGGTTCAAGAGTATAAACTCCAAGCCAAAATATACGATAATTTTGGTTTCAGCAAAGGACAAAGCCTCAAAAAGAAGCTAAAATTTGCCGACGCCCCCGGTAAGGCTTTGCTCCTTGACAAGTATCTAGAGGATAGCCTGGCTGCCCAGGCTGCAACTGTCCGGGAAGCGGCAGCCCTGGTTTTCCCCACGGAATTTTTTGCCGCCGCATTCCTGCGAGTAGCTAATATTACAAGCTAAAACAATATAGGTGACGAGAAAACAATGAAACATATCTTTATTATTAACCCCGTAGCTGGCAAGGGACAGTTTCAACGGGAGCTGGTAAGAACCATTACCTCGGTATGCCCCGACCTGACCCCGGATTGGGAGATCTATGAAACCAAGTCCATTGGCGACGCTCTGTTTTTTGCCAAGAATTATCCAGGCAATGCTGAGGTTCGCTTCTATGCCGTGGGCGGCGACGGTACTTTAAACGAGGTAGTAAACGGCGCCAGGGCCAGGGGCAACGCTGAAATAGGTCTCTTTCCCTGCGGCTCAGGTAATGACTTTGTGCGCCTCTTTCAAAACCCCGCGGCCTTTTTATCTGTAGAAGGCCAGATTAAGGGCGCAACCCAGGCTATAGATTTAATAAAAAGCGCCGGGAATTACTGCATTAATATGTGCAATTTGGGCTTAGACGCTCAAACAGCCGCCGATGTACACCGCTTTACCAGGGTTATGCCAGGGCCTATGGCTTATTCCCTCTCCTTAATGAACCGGCTGGTCCACAAAATGGGCCTGGATATCAGGGTAACTTTGGACAGCGGCGAGGTAATCAGCGGCGACTTTATTCTGGCTACCTTTGCCAATGGCATTGCCTATGGCGGCGGTTACTATGCCGCTCCCAAAGCCAGATTTGACGACGGGCTCATGGATATTTGCCTGGTTAAGCCGGTAAAACGCCTGAAAATAGCCAACCTACTCAACGTTTATAAAAACGGCGGACACCTGGATGACTCCCGTTTTGACGAACTTCTGCTATACCGCCGCAGCGCCTGGGCTAAAATAGAGACAAGCGAGCCCCAGAAGCTATGTTTAGACGGCGAGATACTTACCACAGATAAGGCGGAACTGAAAATTGAGCCCAAAGCAATTAAGCTGGTTATACCCCAGGGCGCGGCAAGAATTGAAAAGTACACGCCAAAGCCACAAAAGGAACAAGAATGTTAGTTATGCTTAACTGGCATTTATTACCAGCTCTGTAATTAAGGAGGCTGCTATGAAAAAAAAGTTACTCACATTGCTACTGATTTTAACCTGCGCCGCGGCGCTATGCGGTTGCAATAATACAGCTACAGACGACTACGCCCTACCGGCATATGACCACGCAGCTTTGGAGGATTTAAAAAATAGCATCACCGAAGAGGAAAAGAACCAATACGCTGATATAATCGTCACTGAAGTGGCGGTGATTGGTAGCGACCCTGAGGGCGTCGCAGCGGCAGTATCCGCCGCCCGCAATGGTATGGATACCAAACTGGTGGACTTTGGCCGGGACAAGGTCGGGGGTCTCTATACCTTGGGCTGGCTCAATATGATAGACCTTAATTATGCGACAAAGGGCGGTACAGAATCTATTAACCAGGGTATTTTTGGGGAGGTACTGGCAGCCAATGACCAAAAAACTTCCTTCTCGGTAGAAAAGATGGCAGACATCTTCGACGATTTACTGGCAGAAGCCGGGGTGGACACTAAAACAGATTACAGTAAAGATTACGAAGTTATAGCGGACAACGGTAGCATTACCGGTGTTGTCCTACAGGATGACGGCAAAAGCATACTTTTAAAAGCCGTGGAATTTATCGACGCCACCCAAAACGCGGATATAGCTAGGGCAGCGGGAGCGGAATATGACGAAGGCTTGGCAGAACTGGGCCTAGAGGGAGAACGGGGCTGCGATACCCTAGTTTTTCAGCTTTCCGGGGTTGACTGGAATACAGTTAAGGAAACTTTAAAAAATGACGGCAATGAAAATACCGGCGCCGACGAAGCCAGCGCCTGGGGCTATAGTGAAATTACAGACTGTGAAATAAGCGACCCGGATATATATATGCGGGGTCCCAATATCGGCTTGCAGGAGGACGGTACGATTCTCCTCAATGGCTTGCAAATCTTTAATATGGATATTCATGACCCAGCAGCTATGGAGGATATGCGCCAAAGGGTAATAAACACCTTGGAAACGGAGCTTATACCCTATATGCGGGAGAACTTTACAGGCTGGGCCAATGCTGAATTAGTAGGGGTGGCGCCGGAATTTTACATTCGGGAATCCTACCACCTTAAAACCATGGAACAGCTTACCGGCGAGGATATATTCCAAAGCAATTTTGGCTCTAGTTTCATTGCTTGCGGCAGTTATGCCATAGATTTACAAGCCAGGGCCAAAGGTCTATTTGGCATAGCCCTCTACGGTACCTCACCCTATGGTATTCCCTATGGCGCTATGGTGACTCCCGAAATCAGCAACCTGCTGGTGGCCAGTAAATGCGCCGGTTACGACGCTATAGCCGCAGGTTCCGCCCGCACCGTGCCGGTGGGGATGTCCCTAGGCCAGGCGGCCGGAGCTAGCGCCGCCTACGCCATAACCAACGCCAGCCCAGACTTTCGGGATTTAGTGGGCAATGACGAAAAAATAGCCGAGATACGCTCCCTATTAAATAGTCAGAACGCTAACTTAATAGTTCGAGAGCAAACGGAACTGCAAAAGGCTACAGCAGCCAGCGATTATTATGAGGCTATTAAATACCTGCGAGGTAAAGGACTGCTAACCTGCGGCTACAGCAATGATTATAAGCTCCAGGAGAAGGCTGACAGAGCCAGTCTCAACAGTATTCAGTACGCTATGTCCTCTAATTCCCCCTACAATGTACCCAACATTTCTACAGACCAGATTGCTGAAAATAAAACCCTGGACCAAGGGGATATTGCCATTATAATTAGGACGTTTCTAGGTACTTCCGCCACAGAGATGGAGGATTACCTAGACCAAGGTATTTTATCGGAAGCAGTATACCAAGGCGTTACCTCAGGTGACGCTGTGACTAACGAAGTATTTTACGGCGTTATGGCGGATGTGGTAAAATATATGGCGGCAGCAGGCGACCAATATTACAGCGCGGCCTACAAAACAACAGCTGACGCCGAGGAAACCTCCCAAACTTAAATCAGAACTCAACATTTTTATAAGCCCAAGCCCGGTATTCGTGTTAAGCGAATACCGGGCTTAATAGTATAGTTATTTAATTATTGGCAGCTCATTCAGCTCCCCCATACATTTATCCATTGGCTTTCCGCGGCTAACCAGAAAAAACTAAGCTCATATTACACAACCCCCAACAGCCTAATACCGACTGAGGAATTAACAAGAGAGCCGGGCTTGGTTGTCAAAATAGTAAGGAGACGCCAGCCGCCCTATTTTAATGGGTAGCGCCAACGGTATTGAGTATTATTACCCCCGCCAGTACCAGGCAAATGCCGACAATCCCCATAAAGGAAATGGTTTCTTTAAAAATAAGGATAGATAGCAGGGTGGCGGCGACTATGCCCACGCCGCACCAGGTAGCGTAAGCTATACTTAAATTTATGGTTTGCAAGGACTTAGCAAAGAAAACGTAACAGACGCCGTAAAATAGCAAAGTAAAGAGGGAAGGCCACAACTTGCTAAAGCCGTCAGAATATTTCATGCAGGTTGTACCAAATAGCTCGCAGATAATAGCGACAGCTAAATAAACATAGGACATTTTATTTTACCTCCCCTGCTTGCTCTGGAAGGAGAGCGCGCAATTCTTGATAAAAGTCGTTAGTTAAGTCCAAGAACGCCGCTGTTTTTTCCGGGCCGAGATTGGCAAACGCCTGAGCCTCCAAATTAGCGAACATATTGAGAATATCGTCAGCATAAGCCTGCCCCTGGGGGGTAAGGGCCAGGAGTTTATTCCTCTTATCCTGGGGCTGGGGCTTACGCTCTAAATAGCCCTTGTCCGACAGGCTGACCAGCACATTATGCACCGTCTGTTTTGGTAACAGCAGTTTTTCACAAATGAATTTTAAAGTACAACATTGCGGGTATTCCACTATAATATAGAGAATGTACCAGGTGTTTAGCGTTATACCCTTGGATTTAGCTAGTTTGTCATAAGCGTCATTAACGCCAAACCAAAAGTCATAGTAGCGCTTTACATTGCCGTCTATTTGTATCATAATAACCCCCTTAAATTAGTCCTTAGATAGGACTAATTTAACATGACACGGCTTTTTTGTCAAGTAAAAAAGTGGGCGCCAAAGCTTGGCGCCCACTTGAGAGATTAATCACGATATTGAATTATTACATAAGCTTATTGGCGGTTTCAGCGGGTAAAAGTAAGAGAACCTCACCAGCGTAAATCATATCCTCATCTTTAACACAGGGGTTAGCCGCCAGAATTTGCGGTACCGTCAGGCCGAAGCGCCGGGCTATAGAGTATAAGGTGTCACCCTTTTCCACCGTATAGCGGCGCGGCTCAGTTAACGCCGCCCGTTCTTCGTAATCATCGTAAAAATCCTCTTCATCCCGGAGGCAGCTTTTACCACGTATGGGTATCATCAGTACCCAGCCAGCCTCAATATAATTGGGATTTTGAATCTGCGGATTATTACGCACAATGGCGTTGACCGAAATGCCGTACATCCGGGCAATTTTATAAAGGGTATCCCCTTCTTTCACCATATAGCAGATACATTCTACCTGACCGACGGGGACAACAATTTTTTGACCGGGGAAAATAAGGTCAGGGTTAGAAATTTGGGGGTTAGCAGCTAAAAGGCTTTCCAAAGAGACATTATAAAGCTTAGCTATTTCATAGAGGGTATCGCCGGGCTGTACTATATAGGTTACGCCATGACGGGACCTGGTATCTTCATCTTCTCTAGCTCTGGTAGGTATAATCACCATTGTTTGGGGATAAATAAGGTCGGGATTTTCAATCTGGGGATTAGCCGCAATAAGGGCTCCCAAGGGAATATTATAAAGCGCGGCAATAGAGGAGAGAGTTTCACCCTTCTGGACCTGGTGGGGTCCGGGTATACGCAGGGTTTCACCGGGGAAAATCATATCGGGGTTTTCAATTTCCGGATTGGCGTTTAACAGGGATTCAATAGTTAGATTATACTTTTTAGCAATTTTATAAAGGGTATCGCCCTGTCTCACTATATAGGTAGCCATGTCGCCGTTAGGCTGACGGGGAATAGCAATTTTTTGGCCAACGTCTATCATATCCGGATTTTTAATTTGCGGATTTACCGCAATGAGGGTATTTAAGTCCACGCCGTAGCTGCGGGCAATGGAGAAGAGAGTTTCACCCTGGCGCACATAATGGAAGCCGGGAAGATATAACTGCATACCCGGAACTATTGCATCGGGGTTCTGAATCTGAGGATTAGCGCGAATTAGAGAATCCAGATTCAGGGCATAACGCTGGGCGATGTTAAAGAAGGTATCACCGCTCTTGACAAAGTATAGTCTGCCGTTATTTTCGTTAGACGGACCAGGCGCTGGCGGTGTAGGCGGTGTGGGAGGAGTAGGCGGTACCGGGGGTTGGGGAGGAGCAGGCGGTTTTACCGGAGTTCTAGGAACATTGATTCTCTGGCCTGGATAAATCATATTGGGGTCTTTAATCTGGGGATTAAGGCGTATTAATTCACTCAAGGATATACCAAACTTTTTAGCGATACTCCACATAGTATCACCGGCCCGGACTGTATAAGTCCCCCCAGCGGAGCTACCGCCGGAGCCACCGGAACCGCCGGAGCCCTGGGGAATAAAAATTTTCTCGCCGATACTGATTTTATCGCCATCGGTTACTTGGGGATTGGCCTTCAACAGAGCTTCTAAAGATACCCCGAATTTTCTGGCAATGAGCCACATGGTATCCCCGGGTTGCACCACATAATAATGGGAGCCATCCTTGGCAGGCAAGGGAATATTAATCTTATTGCCCGGATATATTCTATTGGGGTCCTTAATCTGGGGATTGGCCTTTACCAAGTCTTCTAAGGTAACGCCAAATTTCTTGGCGATAAGCCAGAGGGTATCGCCTTTGACAACAGTATATGTCTGCATAAAAAGAGCACCTTCCTTTATATGTTTTCACTAAAGAATATGCTTTTACAGCCAAATGTTGCTTGACCCAAAGCGATAAATAGTAAATAATGTCAGATAACCCTTCAGGGACGTGCCCATGTCAAAAAATTATACTATCAGTGTAAAAATATTAAACTAAAAATTTACAAGCTACCTCTTTACTATAAAGCAATTTTTTGTGATAATTAGACTACAAAGATAAAGCGCCATAAATGGCGCAGAAAAAATAAGGAGGTAATTCTAAAATGGCAACTTTAGAATCCGTAGCTCAATGTGTTATTACTGGTAACTTAGGTCAGGTTAAAGGTGAAGTTCAGGCTCTTATCGACGCCGGTACTGCTCCCCTCGACATCATCAACAAAGGCCTCATCGAAGGCATGAACGTTGTAGGTCCCCGCTTCAAAGCTGGTGAAATGTTTGTTCCCGAAGTTCTCATGGCTGCTAAAGCAATGGGCGCTGGTGTTGAATTGGTTAAACCCCTCTTGGGTGGCGATGATATGCCTTCCTTGGGTAAAGTTGTTCTCGGTACCGTTAAAGGTGACTTGCATGACATCGGCAAAAACTTGGTCGGTATGATGCTCGAATCCACCGGTTTCACCGTAATCAACGTTGGTATCGACGTAGCTCCCGAAGATTTCCTCAAAGCTGCTAAAGACAGCAACGCTGATATCGTAGCTATGTCCGCTTTGTTGACAACCACCATGTTGGCAATGAAAGAAACCATCGACCTCTTCAAAGAAAACGGCGTAAACTGCAAAATGATCGTTGGTGGCGCTCCTGTATCCCAGGAATTTGCTGATGAAATCGGCGCTGACGGCACCGCTGCTGATGCTGCTGCTGCTTGCGACCTCTGCAAAGAATTGTTGGCCAAATAATTGAACTTTTGACCTTAAAATTCAAAGAATATTTTAACGGGTCAGCCTCTAGGCTGGCCCGTTTTATATTATAATTAATCTTTCAATATGCTGGCTTGATTCGTATTATAATCCTCTTGACCCTGCTATTTCGTAAAAGTAGGGCAACAACAAATATATCATACTATAATAGTATGATATATTTAGCCCAAAATCAGCAATTTTCAGTTTTAGGGAGGTACTAACCATGAAGTTAGGCGTAATTAGATGTATGCAAACAGAAGATTATTGCCCAGGCACGGCAGATTTTAGGGCAATTCAAGAAAAAACTGGGGTGTTTGAAAACATTGCAGAAAATATTGAAATTATTGGCTTTATAAATTGTGGCGGTTGCCCTGGGAAAAAATCAGTATTAAGGGCCAGAGAATTAGTAAAAAGAGGAGCAGATACCATTGCTTTGGCCAGCTGTATTCAAAAAGGAACGCCCATTGGCTACCCTTGCCCCTTTGCCAAAAAGATGGAAAAGCTGCTGCAAAATGATTTAGGGGAAAGTGTTAAACTTCTGGATTATACGCATTAACAATCTCTGAATTGCGGTGTGGCATTCCACAAATAAACTGCAAGGTATTTTAGGGAAAATGTACCCTTTTCTCCGGTTGATACGGAACTTTTCCCAATTCACTTTCGCACTGATTTGTATATCTCCTTGGGCGCTGTATTACTTCCATGTGGGCGATATTTGGGCATGAAATGGTTAACTGATAAATATTTACATGGTTAAATCAGTTCAAAATGACGCCCATCTTGACAAAGGAAACTTATACAGAGATACCTAAAGATATATGACCCTAAATGGTAAACCTTTATTTAAGCCATTTTTACAGGTTTTTAAAAGCGCCGGCGGGAAGTTATAAAGGATTTACGGCTATAAAATCCATAAAAAATAGTATTTCATTTAGTGGATTTATAAAGCCTCAAACTGCAAAAGCTCTTGTCAATACTGACCTTTTTTGGCAGTTTGTTGCTATCAAAACAGTAAGGTCTTTTGACGCTTTGGTCCCCTAATTTCTCGCGGCAATATAAAAAAAACAATATAAACAGATATAAGTAACTACCATAATTTTCGAGAACAAAAGCACTTATTGCTTTCGCTCTCTTATCTGCCACACGAGCAGGGACATTCGTACTTGTCAATGGAGAGCAATTCACAAAGCCCGTTCATCTTAACCAGTGACGAGTGAGAATGGCTGTGCTATTTATAGGATGGGGAGAAAAATTTACAACTTGCTGGTAAAATATATATGATATAAGAATTTACAAAGCGGAAGTTGTTATGATAAGAGGGGTGATTTCATGAAAAATGAAAAAGTATTTGCGATGAAGATTTCTAAAGTATATCCACTACTGGTGAAGAAAGCGGAGCAAAAAGGTAGAACACGAGATGAAGTTAATGAAGTGATCTGTTGGCTGACAGGATATACAGTTGATGATTTAATTTGTCAGATTAAGAAAGATGTTGATTATGAAACATTCTTTCGAGAAGCTCCACATTTGAATCCGAATTGTCATTTGATTACAGGGAGTATTTGCGGTGTTAAAGTTCAAGAGATAGAAGACCCCTTAATGCAAAAGATACGATACTTAGACAAGCTCGTCGACGAGCTTGCAAAAGGAAAAGCTATGGAAAAAATTCTTAGAAAATAATGTGAAATAAAAGAGAAAGACAATAACTCGTTTGTAAGGGTTTGGGATAATCCCAACAAACAAAAATATAAAGCATTTTTACGGAAAGGGTATCCCGTTCCTATGCTTGCTACGGAACTTTTACAGTACTTTTTCTCGGCGGTGGATTTTCTGAAAGGAACGGAATGAAAAGGACATCTTAACAACCCATAGCCATTTTGGGTTATAGGTAAGGTTACGCAGTTAAAGATTGATTTTGTAGGTAAAGGAATAAACTCCTTACCACTTGAAAATCAGGTCTGTAAAACTCTTATTTTCAATGCCTATTCTGTTCTTATTCCATAACACAACAAAGGCGAAAGCCAAAATTTCAAGTCCTTGCAAAATTGTGGTATGGGGATATTGATACAACTTTGTGATGCCAAAATGGTGACCAACCTTGCCAAACCACCTTATACAGCGATACAAAGATATATACGACTTTATGCGGAAAACCTTTATTTTAAGCCGTTTTTATGGGGTTTTATAAACACATACAAGAAGTCATAAAACGATTTCCGTCTATAAAATCCATAAAAATAGTATTTTCCCAGTCGGTTAAGGTCTCTCTAGAAGCTAGTCCCTGGTTTGGTTACTGGATTTCTTATAAAATGAGCCTATATGTAAAGTGGAAAACTGCCGCTTGGTACTCAAATGAACAAAAGAGTTCCGGACAGTAACATACAGTTATGACAAGATAGGAGAGGTTTGACATTTCCGCAAGCTGATATTAAAATGGAAAAGGTTCAATGCTGGTCGTTCGCTTTTGGCGGATCAGCGCAGACCAATGAAAACAAGACTTAGAGAGGTGTTAAAGGTGAAATACTGCATTGCAGTTGCCGATATAGTCACATAAGAAAAAACCAGTATGGAGGATGCAAAATGACTATATCGGAGAAAAAAGCTTATCCCCGCACGGGAGATAAGCAAACAGTTTATTTAAAGAATGTGGTTACAGATCCCAGCATTTCGGTTGGCGAGTACACCATGTATCACGACTTTGTCAATGACCCAAAAGATTTTCAAAAAAATAATGTGCTGTATCATTACCCCATTAACAATGACAGGCTGATTATCGGAAAATTCTGTTCGATCGCGTGTGGCGCGAAATTTATATTTACAAGCGCAAACCATACGCTGAAATCCCTGTCTACCTACCCTTTTCCATTATTTTTTGAAGAATGGAATTTGGATAAAGCAAATGTAACAGACTCCTGGGATAATAAAGGCGATATTATGATTGGCAATGATGTGTGGATTGGCTATGAAGCTGTCATTATGTCTGGCGTTACCATTGGTGACGGAGCCATCATTGGCGCTCGCGCAGTAGTAGCAAAACATGTTCCACCCTATACCATTGTGGGCGGTATTCCTGCCAAGCCTATCAGAAAAAGATTTTCTGATGAAGTAGTCTCTTCTCTGCTTGAAATCAAATGGTGGGAATGGTCTGACGAGAGAATTAGGGAGAATATTTCTGCAATTCAGTCCGGAAATATCCGTGGCTTGAAATAGTTGCGCAGATAAATTTAGGGGGCAACTTATCCTGTTTTTTAGTTTTTCGGGCTGATTCAATTTTAGCTTAGTTGGATGAATACATACTACGCTATCTTGTTGTTATTAATAGTGGCAAGCAGTGCATAGTAACACTCTGGGATTTTCTACTTTTTTACCGCCGCGAAAACCTGTAAAATCTGCTTGTTGGGGATAACCAATCCCGGCAAGGACAGCTTACGCCTTGACAAATGCTCTACAAGAGAGATGCTTCACCCCTTGTGGGTGTTGATAGACGGGGAGAACTTATCGGCTGGAAAAGCTACCTCTTCATGTTTGCCAACGTCTGCAAGGCGCGCAGCCGCCCAGTCGGGGCAATGGAAAGGGACGGAGCTGGCGGTCATGTTCTGGGGGTTGGGGTCCGGCCCCAACAAGCGTTTTGTAGGAGTGTATATACTCCTACCCTGCTTGCCACGAATGTTTTGCCTGAGATTGGTACTGCAATCGAGCCTGAAAATATCCCACAGCATGAGACGGTGCTCACGTCGGGGAAATAATACAGAACAATAGAAGCCCGTTTTTCGATAGTTCAAGATAAAGCATAAAGGCCCCCACGGTTTCGCAACCGCAAAGGCTCATTCTGCTAGGTTTTTCTGTCTAAAGCCTGGCGCCGTTCTCTGGGCTTCTTTCCGGCGGCCTTATCCGCGTATATCTCCCTGCCAGCCCCGCCCGCAAAGGCTGTGCCGACTTTTGCGGTTTCGGGGAAGGAGTGGCTATTTTAGCCGCCATAAGGCGGCAAATGTCTCCATAGCAAGCTCCACAAACCAGCATGAAATGGGCGTTTTTTCAAATCCTGCCAATAACGCATCATAACCTGTAGCAGCATGGTTAAAAAGTTACACACCACAAAAAATCAGCAAGCCCTCGTCCAGCCTCGCTGATATATAATAGCTATATTTTATTGTCTGTATAACTAATTATTATTACAGGATAAAACAGACTGATAAGGTTATAAAACTGGCCCGAAAGTAAAACAACAGGATAAATTTTCAGGGCAATTATAATTACCTTGCCCTACCTTACCGGAGAAAGAGCTGTATTTACCCTGGGGGGAATTGAGAGAGTAATAAAGCAGTAAAAACCTGCCAGTGCTGGGGAATAATTTTCCCGCTAAGTAAAATGTAACGGTACAGAAAAGTAATGTAGGATAACAATGAAAGGTAAAAATATGGAAAAAAATAATATCACATTAATCGGCATGCCCGGCGTAGGCAAAAGCACTATCGGCGTGATATTAGCTAAAATATTGGGTTATAAGTTCATTGATACTGATTTAATAATTCAGGAACAGGAAGGACGTCTTTTAAAAACCATCATAGCTGAGGACGGCATAGAAAGCTTTATGGCCTTAGAGAATAAAACTATTGCCAATTTAACCGCTGAAAAGGCCGTAATCGCTACTGGCGGCAGCGCCGTATACGGAGCTGAAGCCATGGCCCGTTTGGGACAAATAGGCGCTGTGGTATATTTACAACTAGATTTAAAAACCCTCTCGCAACGCCTAAAAAATATTAAAAATCGGGGTGTGGTTTTTAAAGAGGGACAAAACCTGACGGATATTTTTCAAGAGCGCGTCCCCTTATACGAAAAATACGCTGACCTGATTATTAATGAGGACCATAAGGGACCTGAGGAAACCATAGAAGTAATTTTAGCTAGTTTAAACAAAACCACATAAGTGAAAGATAACTATTGCGGCCCTAGGGGCCGTTTTATTTTGCGCCGCTAGTTACAAGTACACTGGTAGTTTTTATTGGCCTCTCCCCTAATTATACGCCAGCTAATTGGCAGCGCTTAGTTTAGCAATTAAATCCTCATCCGCAGGGCAAAAAGCATATTGTTTTAGGTCTGTAGGAGCAACCCAGGCAAGGCTGGTATGAACTTTTGCTTGCGGCTCCCCTTGGGTGATACGGGCTGTAAAAAAATTAAAGTGAATAACACCACTGACATAAGCAAAATCTATTGCCTGATAAAGCTCCTCAACTTCTATTGCCACCCCTAGCTCTTCCCAACATTCACGGACCAAACATTCGGCGGCAGTTTCACCCTTTTCCCGCTTACCGCCGGGAAACTCCCACAGATAAGCACATTCGCCCCCAGGGCCCCGGCGGCAAATGAGGATTTCCCCAACGCTATTTTTAATAATAGCGGCTGATACTTGCACCATAACTTGACTCCTTTATTTTGATAATACTTATAGAACAAAATTTTAACATAATTGTAGGGTTAAAATTTAGCAACCTGGCAGATAATAATTAAGAGAGCTGTTAAACAGCGTAGCATAAAATACTACCACCCCCAGAAAATTGCCATAAAACATATCTTTACTGGGACTTTTAGCTAAAACCCCGCAAAGATAAACTTTAAAATATTGTCAAAACATATCCACCCTATAAGTTAAAAGTGACTTAAAAATCATATTTGACTTGAATTTTGCCGGCACAAAAAAAAGAAACCGCACCACAAAACACTATCCCCTGTTATTACTTTCTGGCATATATTTTGCATTATAACATAATGATAATATTTGATTCAATATAAAACATTAAATCTAAAATCCAAAAATTAATTTTGTAAAAAATATTAAATTATGGGAGGGCGTAACATGATCAATCCAGAAGGCAAAGAACTTCTCAAAGAAGATTCGTTTGAATTCCAACAGATCAAAACTTTGGTGGAGGACACCTACCAATTAGGCACATTGAACAAGGTATATGAAATTTTTGGCGGCTATGTAAACCGCAGCTTTGGCGTAGAAATGACCAAAGCCGATGGCGAACCCATTGACTACTTTGTCCGTAAATATCGCACCACTGCTACTGATGAAGATATTAAGGTAGAACATTCCCTGGTAACCTATGCCATTGAAAAGGGTATGGATGTGGCTGCCGGCGTGATTCCTCTGCCCTCTGGTAAGACCTTTACCAAAGTGGAAGAAGAAGTAGACGGCAAAACAGAGGTCTATCCTTTCGCTATTTACAGATACCTTTACGGTGATGATACCTATGACTGGATTAATACCAACATGAAACCGGAAGAGGATTACAACTTTGGCGCTTTGCAAGCAAAATTCCATAACTTTACCAATGGCTTTAACCCTGGTGAAAAAGCGGAACCCCAAATTTACGATTTTCTGAAAGTCAAAAAAGAACATTTTGTTCATTGCCCCGATGGTCTCCCCATTCCGGAAAGAGATCGTTATATCATCCTGTACAAATCCGCTTTGGATGAAGTATTGGCTTATTGTGACAAAGCCCGTAACGGCTTGAAAGATTCCGGTATGCTGGACAAGGCTCCCAAAACTCCTTGCCATTGCGACTATCACCCCGGCAATGTAAAATGGCAGGATGGCAAATGCATTGGTATTTTTGACTTTGACTGGTCTAAATTGGATTATAGACTTTTCGACATTTGCTTTGGTTTGGCCTATACCGTATCCGCCTGGGAAGCAATGCAGGACGGTACCCTTCATTTAGATCGTGTTAAAACCTATCTCCAGGGCTACAACGATTATTTGAAAAAGGATGGCACTCTTACCCCCTTTATTGATGAAGAAGTTAAGGCATTCCCCTATATGATGTTAGCCGCTGACATTTACCTCTTCAACTGGGCCACAGACTATTTCAATTTCTGGGAAGATTACAATGAATTTGAATGGTACTACTATCTCGCTCATATCATGAGATTAATGCACTTCATCGATGAACATGCTAAAGATTTGGAAGAAATTATCGCTTCCGTACGCTAAATAATCACTTTAATAACCCAATAGGGAGTAGGCATTTGCCTGCTCCCTATTTTTATTTGGCTTTAACCTTATATCACCAGCGGGTGTGGTTAAAAAGCATAAAAAGCTAATATTTATCTCCTTTGCTATAGTGGTGTTAGGTATGGTAGCCGCACTGAAGCAAAGGATATGAATCAAATAAAATATTCCCCCGCCCTGAAACCAGTAGTTTGATTGACACCGACTTTTACAGCACAGGAGGTATTGTTATTTTAGCTATATTGCCAGCGCCAAAACTGGCGCTACCCTATGCGCTAAAGGCAATGATACAGCTTTGCCCCTTACCCAGAAGAGATAAGACGCACAAACGAAACCGGAAAAAACTACCTAAAAACCACCTTAACTGTAAATAGTTTATGTAGATTATATTTGACTTATCAAGCCTTACCAGCTATAGGCTAGACCATTAAGGCCATCTAACCTAAACTGCCTCCTTAAATTACTTAACCCAAAAGCAGAAAACTAGGCCAATTTGAACCTGATAAATTGGCCTAGCCATTTCTAGGGTCGCCCCGCTATCTTAATTTTTGTAAATCCAGCGACAACTTCATGTGCATTAAGGGTTAATCTGTCTCTTCCTTGGTAAAGCTATGCTTTACCGAAGCTTCTAACACGTCTATACAGCCCCAATAGTCGGTAGAAATATCCTTAAAGGGATTATTGGCCAGGAGATAGCTTAATGATATACCATCGGAGTTAAAATCCCGCTTAAGAAGCCGGTTGAGCATTGTCACAGCTTCTCCCCTATTTACCCCCTTATCCGGCCGGAACGTGCCGTCGTCATAGCCGTTAACCAATCCCCAGGCCGCAGCTTGATAAATATCAGCATAATACCATTTACTGCTATCCACGTCACTAAATGACTTGGGATTACTGGGGAATTCCAAGTTTTCTGATTTAACGTACTTTACTAAAAAAGAGGCAAATTCTCCCCGGCTAAGGGTAATTTCCGGTCGAAAACTGCCGTTTTCGTAGCCTTTCAGATAGCCCCGCTCCACCACAGTCTCCACATAGGGCCAGTACCAGGAGTCCGCCGCCACATCAGGGAACAACCCCTGATAATCGCCGGTTTCTAATTTTTGCGCTACAGCAATCATTTTGCTTAATTCCGAACGGTATACCTCCGCATTAGGCCGGAAGGTACCGTCATTGTAACCGTTGATATAGGGTTCGTGGGTATAAGTAACATAATTCGGCTTCTCCTCTGTACTGTAAGGCGGACCCAATTTAACAGAGTTAACACTAAAATCACACTCAAACGTACGGTACCAGGGGAAATGAAAATCCTGCAAGGCTAAATTCGTAATGCCCATTTCGCTATAGGTATTTAAATCAGTAATAATATTGCTGGTCGTAAGGTTAGCCAGGGTATCCCTAGCGGCAAAGGAAAGATTTTTAGCCAGGCGCCTTTCCACCCGCTTATAGGTCAAATCATTTTTATAGAAGTTCGTGGTCTCTAAACCTAGCCCCCGCACAAAGCTACTTATATCGTCCCTCACCTGGGGCAAGTAGGATAAGTCTTTAACAAAGGCAAAAGTCAGCGAACGGATAAAATCCTCATGGGAAGCTTGGGTTTTTTCCTGGTCGCTACTTAAATATGAGTAGCGGGCAATGCCTTGGCTCAAGGCAATACCGGTAGCGTTCCCTATAGTATTCCAGTTACTGTAGCCCAATAAATAACCGAGATTGGTTTCAGTTATTAAACGCTCCTTTAAGGCCCCATAGTATGTGTCGCCGGAAGCGTCTATAATAATTGTGGGCACTTTATTGGCCACATTGTCAAGATAGGCATCTACCAGCTCACCGGCGTAAAAATAACGGAGACTAGTAACTTTAGGCGGCGTGAGAACCAAAACATCGATATCAGCCGCGCCGTTTTTGACTTGGCTAGCTCCTATACCGGAGATATGCTTATCAATAACCTTATTCAGGGCTTCGGATTCAAAGGTTCCCTCAGCGTCATCCCGGTCGCCAAAGTATGCCACTTTGACCGTAACAGGCTGGGCTACTTCGGCCTCATAAAGTCGGGCCAGGGACATCATGCACAGCTCATCGGTGCCATCGAATACGAGCCCCTGGTCGCCTAATTTTTGACTAATATATGCCATTTCGTTGGTTTGAATACTTACATCTGGTGTTGAATCGTCTACTCCCACCAGGTAATAAACATTTTCCCCCACCACCTGTTGGGTAACCCAGTCGATTAGACAGAGCTTACGCAAGCGAGAGGCCAAATAGTTTTTGATTAAGGCATTATCATCGGCAGTTAAAAGCTCCTTTTTAGCGTCGTTGCTATCAGACGCTAAAACGTCTTGGCAAAGCCTACCCTGTTCATCGTAGATGTAACCCCGAAAAATATTCTCAATGGTTAAGTCGCTGCCGGACAACTCCCGACGCGGCACCTTACCGTATTCTCGCAGAGCGCTATACTCCCCAGAGCCATAGCCATTATAGCCCACAGTAGAAGCCAAGCGCATAACAGTATCAAAAAACACGATTTTATTATTGGGGTCCTGAGCTAAGATGGCTAACACATCTTGAATATAGCTGTATTCCACGGCGGAATCCTGCAACTCCTGGAGAATATTTTCCCAAGCGCCTGGGTTGGCGGGTATGTTAGCCGGAGGTAATTCTGTTGCGTTATCATTCTCCGGATTAGCTTCCGGATTATTCTCCGGATTATTCTCCGGGTTATTTTCCGGGTTATTTTCTTCCCCCTGGTCAGAACCGTTTTCAGGATAGGGGTTAGGCGAGTTAACAAAAGCCGCGGCCCGAGAGTTGACCAGACCGCCGGATAATACCTGGTCCAAGGAAATCACATAATTATCGCAGCCCGCTGCCTCCATAGCTAGGAGCCATTGGGCCAAGGCTTGACAATCGCCATATTGGCTGCCATTGTTGTTTAACGGCTGCCCGTCCAATTTAGTAGCGTACAAATCCTCGTCCGGGAAGATAATATCAAAACCAATAGAACCGGCAAAATACTCCACCCTGGTAGTGTTGACTGGGCGATTATCTAAGGGCACAAATACCACGCTGTTGTCCTGTATCTCTTCATCGGCAGCATAGACTCCGAGTGAACACATTAGCACAAAGGCAAGCGCCAACCAGCTGGTGTGCCAAAGCCTATTTTTTACAGTTTTCCTCATTCTCTTTCTCCTTAGATTTTCTGTGTTTTATCTTAGTATAACAAAAATTGTTTTTTATCTCAACATAATACACAGTAAAGACAAAAAAGCCGGCAGAATTATACATCTGCCGGCTTTAATAATAGGGCTTTAAAGTAAGCCATAGTTATTATAATTACATAGCTTTTGTACCCAAGGCCCGCATGGCGTTGAGAATGGCAATAACCGCCACCCCCACGTCAGCAAAAACCGCCTCCCACATATTGGCCAGACCCAGGGCGCCCAAGGCGAGAATTAAAGCTTTTACCGCTAAAGCAAAGATAATATTTTGCTTTACAATCACCATGGTTTTACGGGATATTTTAATGGCTGTGGCCAATTTGGAGGGCTTATCATCCATTAGAACAATATCGGCGGCTTCAATAGCCGCGTCAGACCCCAAGGCCCCCATAGCTATGCCTATATCCGCCCCCGCTAAAACCGGGGCGTCGTTAATGCCGTCACCCACAAAGGCCACCTTACCTTTAGGGGATTTTTTCTCTAACAACTGGTCAACAATACGCACCTTATCGGCGGGGAGCAACTCTGTATGCACTTCGTCCAAGCCTAAATCAGCGGCTACTTTTTCCCCTACCGCTTGCCTGTCACCGGTCAGCATAACTGTTTGCTTAACGCCTAAGGCTTTAAGCAGGCTGATAGCTGCCGCCGCGTCGGCTTTCACCGTATCGGAAATAACAATATGCCCCATATACTCGCCTTCCAGGGCCACATGGACTATAGTGCCGGTATGGCTACAGTCATGCCAGGAAACTTTTGCCACGTCCATCAGTTTGCCGTTGCCTACATAGACAGTTTTACCTGCTATTTCACCCTTAATGCCGTGTCCGGAGATTTCCTCTACATTTTTTACGCTCCCTGGGGGAATATCACGGCCATGAGCTAACTGTAGGGACAGGGAAATAGGATGGGTGGAATAGCTTTCCGCCACTGCCGCAAGGCGCAAGAGTTCAGCCTCAGAGACTAATTCGGGATGAACTGCCGTAACCTCAAAAGTGCCCGCGGTTAAGGTGCCTGTTTTATCAAAGACCACAGTTTCCGTATGGGACAAGGCCTCCAAATAATTGCCGCCTTTAACCAGAATACCCTGTTTTGAGGCGCCGCCAATGCCGCCGAAAAAGCTGAGAGGTACGGAGATAACCAGGGCGCAGGGGCAGGAAATAACCAGGAAGATTAAGGCCCTCTCCAGCCAATCCGCCCACAAGCCGCCTAGAAGCAGAGGGGGCAAAACCGCCAGCATTATGGCAGCTACCACCACTATAGGCGTGTAATAGCGGGCAAATTTGGTAATAAAGTTCTCCGCCTTAGCCTTTTTGGCTGAGGCGTTTTCCACCAAATCGAGAATTTTTGCCACAGTGGAATCGCCAAACTCTTTTGTAACCTCAATGGTAATCAGACCGCTGGTGTTTACGCAACCGCTGATAATTTCATCGCCCACTTTTACATCCCTGGGCAGGGATTCACCAGTCAAGGCTGAGGTATCTACCACTGAGGAACCTTGCCGCACAATACCGTCCAGGGGTATGCGTTCCCCCGGTTTCACCACTATATTTTCGCCAATGGCTACCTCCTCCGGGTCAACCTGGAGGGTTTGGCCCTGGCGCAGCACATTGGCGTGGTCGGGGCGAATATCCATAAGGCTGGCAATGGATTTACGGGAACGCTCTACAGCGTAATTTTGGAATAATTCCCCCACCTGGAAAAAGAGCATAACCGCCACAGCCTCTGGGTAGTCTCTGAGGCATAAGGCGCCAATGGTAGCTATTGACATGAGAAAGTTTTCGTCAAAAACCGAACCATGGGCTATATTGCGTATGGCCCGCCACAGCACATCCCAGCCTACTAATAGATAAGGCACCAAAAACAAGAAAAAATCAAAGGGAAAATCCAGCGGCAGTATAACAGCGACGATTAATAAAACCAAGGATGCTATTATCCTAACCAGCATTTTTTTTTGCTTACTGTTCATAAAAAAATCTCCTTACGATGACACCTGGTTTGTCAAAAATAAATTGCCTAGCAGAAATGAGGGCTTAATTGCATTACCCAACTAAGTTACTAAGCCCAGCTCGATAACGGCAATAAGCAACAACCGCCCTACCCCGCGCTTAACCTAGGGGCAATGGCCGGACTTGCCCAAACTGGCGTTGGCAATCAACAAAGGGCAAAAATATCACGTAGAACGGTAAAGGCTATAACCGCCCCTGCTACTTAATCAAAATAATTGGGTTACTGTAAAGTTTCAACTCCGGTAAGTCGGTTACTGCAAATTTTCAACTCCGGTAAGATTGTTAAACTCACAGCCGCACAGTAAAAACTTTATTTACCGGCTACGCCTAGGAAAATACGCATTTACATTTTAATTATGCAACCGGACTCCACCTTCTTACAAACCTTAGCGGCCTCCGACATAATACTATCCCAATTTTCACTATCGCCCTCAATTATCAGCTTTTGCTGCATAAAGCTGATTGTGGCCTGGGAAACTCCGGGGATTTTCTTTATTTTCGCTTCCATTTTGGCGGCGCAATTAGCGCAATCTAAATTTTCCATTTTATAAGTTTTTTTCATTTTTATTATTCCTTTCTTTATTCAGATATATGCTCCATACCTTGGTCGATTATGGTACTGACATGACTATCGGAAAGGGAGTAAATAACAGTTTTCCCCTCCCGGCGGAATTTGACCAGTTTATTTTGCTTTAAAACCTGTAATTGATGGGAAATAGCCGATTGGGTCATATTGAGGACCTGGGCTAAATCGTAAACGCACATTTCAGATTCTAACAACACATAGAGAATTTTTATCCTGGTAGTATCGCCAAAGACCTTAAACAAATCCCCTAAGTCATAGAGAATTTCGTCATCAGGCATTGTCTCATTAACTCTAGCTATAACATCTTCATGGACGTGTAAAAATTCCCCGTTTTCACTATTAGCCATAATTACATATCCTTTCATATGAATTATTGTTCATATGTTCATTATAACAGTTATTCTGTAAATGTCAATCCCTTTTAAGCCAAAAAATTGCGGCCCAGACCGCAAGCCGGGTCCTTGACTATTCTATGGTTAAAAGCCCCGTCAGTGTCTGTCCTCTGGTAAAAAAGGCGGCAAAAGGCCGCCAGCAGCTTAAACGCAAAAAAGACCAGGCCATAGCCTGGTCTTTACCTAAGCACATAATATACAAACCTCTACTATTAACAGTCATAGTCATCCGCTTGACGGACATGAGGAACCTGAGCGTCACAGACCCGCAGCTAAATTATGAGAGAACCTATTCGATACTATTTTAAACCAACAGGACCGCTCATAATTGGGCTGTTTATCTCTATTGACGATTGCACACGGCTGGTCCATACTTTCCCGCTCCCCAAGGCTAAAAGCCCAAATAGTAAGGGCAGCTGTAAAATGCAGCCGCCCCAAATCATTTATTTTACTGTATTGTCATTATCGCCATTTTCCTTAACAGTAGGGATAAACTTTTTGGCAAACTTTCCTTGCCCCCGTCCTTTGATATAGAAAAAGCCAATAATGGAGAATACTACAGCGCCGATAAAGTTCACAAACAAATCCTTCATAGTATCCAACAAACCGATATCTAAATAACCACCATACTTGGCTAACCAATCCTCACCATTGACAATAAGGCTTTCAATGGGCACATGCTCTACAATATTTAAGCCCTGGGGATTAAGGGCCACGGAATTTATCACCGTCACAAAGGTATCCTTCTGCATATCCTTAGCAAAGAACAAATCCATGCCGCACTCAAAGAATTCCCACAAAACCCCAATGGTCATGGAGAAACAAAAGGCCACCACAGCTACGAATAAGGGAGACAACTCCATGGAAAAATTATCACTGCGGTTAAAAATATCCACTAGAGCAAAGCCAATGGCTGCCATTAAAAAGCCATTTATGGTATGAAGCATAGTATCCCAATACGGTATTAAAGTATAGAAGGAATTAATTTCCCCTAAAATTTCCGCCGCAAAGATAAAGCAGAGGATAATCCCCTCTAAAGTGGGGGGAATATCTATACCCAACCTTCGGTCAATTATCAAGGGTATACTAAAAAGAATTAGGGTAAGTACCCCCATAAACATATTTTCATAATTACCCAAAAATCCTTGACGGATAATTACAAAAAGTACCAATAAAGACAATACAGCCCTGAGGGTCAGTTTATGTTTCACATTTTTTGCCATTGTTTCCACCTCTGTCCCTTATTTTAAGCTAAGGGAGTGCAAGTGTCAACAATTTTATGGGCTGTCTCACTCAGGCTCACAACAATTATGGCCGCCACCTTCATTATGGCAGTCACCCTCGTTATGACCGCCACAACTATGGTCATGATGGTTGCTGTGGTCATGGTGGTCACAGTGCACATCAGGATTATAGCTGAGAGAGCCGTCAAGGTAAGCTTTAACAGCCAGGTCAGCGTTGCCGTTAACCCCGCCGTATAGCTCTATACCCGCGCTTTTTAGGGCGTTTTGGGCACCGCCGCCAATACCGCCGCAAATCAGCACCTCAACCCCCATATTTTTTAAAAATGTGGCCAAACCGCCGTGACCGTAAGTTCCCGAGGAAACCACAGCGGCGGAAGTTATTTCTTTGCCTGACACATGAAAAATTTTAAAGCTTTTACAGTGGCCAAAATGCTGATAAATTGCCCCGCTCTCCTCTTCATAGGTTGTCGCTACTTTCAAATCACTCATTTTCTGTTGCCTCTCTTTCTTTTGTTTTTAAATTATGCTGCTTTGAACATACTTTTCTTTTGTTACATTTATCGCCGCACAGCTTGTACACTCCGCCCCTGATACGCAGGCAAGACCCTTCAACCATGAAAATCGCCACTTTTTTACGGGCTTGGTTATATATACGCTGCACCGTAGTGCGGGCAACCTCCATTTGAGCGGCACATTCCTCCTGGTTAAGACCTAAATAATCTATCAGGCGGATAGCCTCAAACTCCTCCACGCTTAACTCTATGGGTCTGCCTTTGTCCGAAGCTGCTGTTTCAGAGTGAAAGGCTGTGCACCGGGGCATGGAGCAAACGCGCCGGCTTTTAGTTGGCCTGGACATATGCCACCTCCATTTATAACATATGTCCATTATATCACTTTTTGAACATATGTCAAGAATAAAAGAAAGACAGTAAAGGCGCTAAAACCTCAGTTTACCTATTCGCGGCTTTATGCTATAATATGCAATAATCAGACCAGCAAGAAAAATCTTTAGATGGGGAGAAAAGATATGTCCGTAGAAAAAGTACGAGATTATTTTGCCAGTTTTGGCATAGCCCATAGAGTCAGGGAGGTAGAAGGATCCAGCGCTACCGTGGAACTGGCCGCCGCCGCCTTAAATACCGAGGCGGCCCGTATTGGCAAAACACTTTCCTTTCGCCAGGGCGATGGTTGCTTATTGGTAGTGACCTCCGGCGATATGAAAATAGATAACAAAAAATTTAAAGAGACCTTTGGCTTAAAAGCTAAAATGCTTACACCGGAAGAAGCCCTGGCTATGACAGGCCACGCCGTGGGCGGTGTATGCCCCTTTGCTCTACCAGAGGGGGTGCCGGTCTATTTAGACCAATCCCTCCAGCGGTTTGACACTATCTTTCCCGCCTGCGGCAGTAGTAATAGTATGATAGAACTGACCCCGTCTGAGTTGGTCACCTATGCTAATAATGCAAAATGGGTGGACGTCTGCAAAGCAAGATAAATAAAAACCCGCTTTTAGAGTACCCTACATTAAGAAGGGCGCCTCAAGGCGGCCTGTATCTCAAATTAAATATTGTTGGCGTATACGGTGTAGCCATTGGCTATGCCATGAAAATACGGAGCCGAAAACGGTTATTGCTGCAATTTTAAGCAAGTTACGCCACAAACTTTACGACGAAAGGGTGGTTTTTACGATAAAATTACTAAGTAAATTTTGCGACCAGATCTGGTTATATATCGTATATGGGCTGGGAATCGTAATGGCAATCGTTCTGTTGCTAAACTGGGCTGACTGGTCTATTGCGCAGAGATTGATTTGCCTGTTGGCAGTGGCCATACCTATGCACATCTTTGAAGAAAATACATATCCCGGTGGGTTTTTCTTTATGAACAATCTTAACTTTGGCTCTCAGCAACCCACTGTATATCCTCAAAATCGTGCCACAAATATGGTTACTAACCTCGGCGCAGAAATAGTTTTCATACTACTTACTATAAAGGCCGTTGACATGGAACCTATCGTCACTGTGGTGGTTATCTTCTTTGGCATTGTTGAAACAGTAAACCACACCAGAGAAGGAATCGCTATGCGTTCCCGCTATCGTACACGTGGAAAGCGTACCATATACGCCCCCGGTTTGCTGACGTCTCTGTGCCCTTTACTGCCTATGGCGATTTTTGGTATCCTTTGGCTGAAAAACAACCCGTTTGGTGCAACAGATATCTTATATGGCATTGGCATTTCCCTGGGCATTGCAGTATGCCTGATACTTATCCCGTTTGGAATTTCCTACAAAGTGAAAAGTGCAGAATTTTCTTTTAAGAACATCGGTTACTTTGAGAAATATGAGAATTGAATACAGCGGTAAAAACATAACAGCCGATTAGTAATTTTAATGATATGACCCCAAAAGTTGAACTTTTGGGGTCATATCATTTATAGTTTATAGTCCATAAATTATATTGCAAGCTATTACGCCAATATCTTAAAACTAAACGTAATACACTCTACCTGGTTTTATTTCCGTCTTCTCTTTTTCGTCCCGCGCATAGCCCAAAATACAGAAACCAATTCCTTCTACTTCATCTTCAAGGCCCCATTGTCTCAACATTGTTTTGCCCTCTTCAGTTTCAAACACCTCTTTTGCCCGGTGGATCCACCGGGAATCAATACCCATTGACCAGGCGGCATTCATCATGTTACCCATTGCCAAGCTGCCATCATAAATATATGTACATTCCTTTTGGGCTAAAACAATTACTACATCCTTGGCGCCATAGAACGGGTCAAAGGGCATTCCACCTATAGCCGCATTCATTTCCGACAGTTTCTGCACTACGGCGTCATCTGATACAACTACAAACCGCGGGGTTTGCCTGTTCATACCTGTTGGTGCATTGAGGCCAGCTTCTACGATTTCAGCAATAAGGTCTTTTGGCACATGTTTGTCCTGGTAGCTATTACAGCTCTTTCTGCTTACTATATTTTTTACTGTTTCGTTCATTGCCAACATCTCCATTCTGATATGATTTTACCGCCTTTGAGAGAGTATATATAACACATATTAATATGTTACTTAAACGCATACCCTTTTACTACACTGAATGCCCCGTTGTCGCCAATTTCCGCCAAAAGTCCAATCACATCATCAATTTCAAAAGCGTTGTCTCCTCTGAAGCAATAATCCAGCACATTGATTACCCCCGCCAAATGATATTTTAAGGTTATATCAAGCCTATGGAAGTCCTTTTCTGACATATCAGTTATATCAAACAGCATACCATCCTTGGCCAGTTTTAAAATCCTCTCAATAAACACATTCTTATTTTGCCTGATAAATAAATACAAAATATCACTATTGGCGGGAATAAGACCGATAAGCTCTCTAGTGATGGCATTCACATCAAAGGTTTCATATTTGTCCAAAATTCCCTTGAACTGCCCAATCAATTTGTCCTGTATTTCAGCCTCAACAGAATCTTGTAAATCATAAGTGTCTTTATAATATGTATAGAAAGTGGAACGGTTGATATTTGCCCGTTTACAGATATCTTTCACGCTGATATATGAATTTGCATCTTTCCGATAGAACTCTATAAAGGCGTTTTTAATTATATCCTGTGTCTCTTTACGCTTTTTCGAATATACCATAAAGTCACCTTTCTCACTGGGAATCTGTTATGCTTTGGCCTTTTTCAATAAAGACAGATAGGAAAGCGCCAGGCCGATTGCGGCAAGTATTATCATCTTCACTGTTGCCGGGTTAAACCAGCTACCTCCCATAAGG
This sequence comes from Peptococcaceae bacterium, assembly GCA_019415505.1. Classification (GTDB taxonomy): domain Bacteria; phylum Bacillota; class Dehalobacteriia; order UBA7702; family UBA7702; genus Cryptoclostridium. Next base: position 57,591 of record DXZC01000001.1, read on the forward strand.
AATACTTCCTGGAGGCCTTGACCAATATTTCTAATGGGTGCCCAAGGATAAATCCAGGTCTGCCAGAATCCGGGCAGAGCTTCATAAGGCGCGTACATCGCACCCATACTCAGGAACATTGCCAAAGCCGCCAGCGCCAAACCGCCAAAGCCCAGCCATCTCATTACTCCTAAGAGTAACATCATTATACCAAAAACAGCAAATATTAAATAGCCAAAAGTATACCCTACATTGATATCAAAGCCAATAATATGCTTGAGAATCAAGGCCAGCGTTATGGCAACTACCGCGGAAGATACCAGGCCCACACAAACCTGAATGTTGATTTTTTTCGCAGACTCTTTAACATCTGTAACACCGTGCTTTTTGTTGAACAGATAAAGCATCACTGTGCCAATCAAGGTTGCCATCCAGGCCATCATGCCGGCCAAAACGTGTCCGTTCGCTGACATAAGCCCGGAGCCCATGTTGTCCACCGGATTTATATGTTCAACTTTGCTTATAACAGGAGCGTCATAGTAAGCCAGCTGTTCCTGGGTGATATTGATACCGGCAGAAGCAAAGGCCGCCGCCACCTGAGGTTTCATCATTTCTCCCATTTGGTCTACCATTGCGGTCATTGCTGTTTCCATCATAGTTCCCATCATGCCGAAGCTGCCCTGATTTATATAAAGCTCCAGCTCCGGAGCCTGGGGAGTGTCGCTGGTCATGGTCATCTGGAGCTGTGTAAAATTCTCTGGTATTACTATAACAGCACAGAAGTCGCCGTCTTCAGCTTTTTTTAAGGCCTCGTCCTTGTCATCTAGAACTGTGATTTTTATGGCCTCATTTTCCTTATCTACGTTCTCTATATTCTGCAAAAGCGTTTCCCCGGCATTAACACTCTGCACCGGTGTAGTTACTCCTGCGTCTTGCGAGACAATTGCCACCGGCATATCCTTCATTTCCATATTCACCATAGGATAAAGTGAAAAACAGAAAATGAAAGCAATGATAATCGGCGCGATAATCGCCATCGCTAGAAAACTTCTGCTATTGATTTTGTCAAACATAATTTTCCCTCCTTGAAATAATTTTGCTAAATGATTTTTTCGCTGCCAGCATTCCCAACATTATGTTGTATTTTATACCTTTATTATAATAATGGACTTGATATTAATTCAACCAGCAATAAAATACAATGTGTTGGATTTTGAAAGCCCTACGCCTTATGCAAGAATCAAGTCGAGAAATAAAACAAAGGCGGCAGGTTTCCCCACCGCCATGCTGACTATGTGTAAATGATTTCCTCTTCCCAATATCCCCCGCCCACGCCGGTATGATATTGAGTCTTTGCACCCCTGCACCCATTTAAAGAAGTTTTCCGCCCCTAATCGCTCTGCAATCCCTTGCGCCTGTTTCAGCGGCGCTTTAAATATACATTATTCGTTAGCCTTAATCGGTGAGAAAAGAACGCAACTGTTTTGCCACGCTTTTTTCCAAATACGGCTGCTCATAGGCGGCTAAACGCTCAGACACCTTTTGGCTGGTGTGGGCCAGGAAGGTTTCACCCTTAGCCCGCCATACTTCATAATTGTCCCGATTAGCTAAAGGCGGCGTATATAGGAGTGAATTATAATTGGCAAAGGTCGTCTCGTGGTCCAGGTAATTGCCCATGGCGCCCACCTGGCCAATGCTGGCCAGTAAATCCTCTTGCAGAGGGGGCGCCCCATTATATAATCGGTCTATCCGGCCAATGGTTTCCTCATCTAACAGCCACTTTTCGTAGCTGATGGAAAGAAAGGAATCCATGGCTCCTAAAGCGTGAAACATCAAATTAACCCCCGCGTCCCTTGCTTGCTTTAGATTTAGGGCGCTTTCCACTCCAGCCTGGGCGTCCACGGCTTTAGCGTCGCTTAAACCGCCGCCGCTGCGGTATGGCAAACAGTAATACCGGGCCAGCTGGCCGCTTAAAGCGGAGATTAACGCGTATTCCGGCGCCCCCAAGGTGCAGTTCATCTGGCGCATCTCCACGGCAGTGGAGGTATTACCGTAAACCACCGGGGTACCGGGGTTAACCAACTGGGCCAAGGTTATGCCGGCCAACAGCTCGGCATTATTGCAAACCACAGTTTCACCTATGCCCAGGGGCGAGGATAAACCCATGAGGGAACAACAAGTAACTACAATGGGCTGACCCTTCTCGGCATAGGCTACCAGGGCCTGGAGCATCTTTTCATCCCAGGCCAAGGGAGAAAAACTGTTGATTATCGCCAGGGTGTAAAGGCCGGAGGAATCGCCCCTGGCCAAGGCTGCCATGGACAGGGAGCGGCGGGCTATCTCGCCATCCTGGGAAAGCCCCAAAACTGGCTTGTCCGACAGGACAAGGGCATTATACATTTGGGTCAATAGCCCGGACCTGCCCTGAAGCTCTTGGGGATAAACCAGCCCCCCGCAGGATAGAGCGCAAACATCGGATAGCTGAGAGAAGCGCAAAAAATTCTCCTGATCTGCCACTGTAGCGGGGCGGCGCCTGTAGTCAGGCTCTAAAACAAAAACCACCCCCACTGTAGGAGCATACAAGGGAGCCTGGCCCAAGCCGATAGTCAAATCCTGGGCCGGATTTCTGGCGCTCAGGGTAAAACTTGCCGGGGCGGCAGCGAGAAACTCCTCTACCAGGCCAGAGGGGATATATACTTTTTTACCGTCAACCTTGGCGCCATGGCGCCGAAATATTTCAACCGCCTCCGGCCATAAGATAGCTACGCCCTCCTCAGCCAACACCTTCATGGTCGCCTCGTGAATCCGGGCTAATTCATTATCGTCTACTACATTCCAGTAATTCATCATACATCTCCAATAACTACAATCCCAAGCTGGGATATAAATTAGCATTACCCAGCGCATCCTGGTTATACATACTCCTGCTCAATCTGTTATCAGCTACTATATTTAGACTGGGAATTTTTACTGGCTTCAATATATCCCCTCACCATTAGGGACAGCTATACCAGACCTTCCCCCTAAAAAGCTTTTTACCGGTATATCAGGGAAGTTGGAAGTTTTGCTTGAGGAGCTAACGTCTCAAGACGCGGTATATCAGGGCCATAATTTATCCTAGCCAAAGAATGGGCCGGAGGTATAGCTATTTTAGGGCAAGCTAAAGGCTAAACTAAAACCAATTTGATACTTTAACGCTGACTTATCTTACTCGTTGGCTGGCAAGGGCCTGTGGTTTTTACCACAGGCCCTTGCCATATTCAGAATAGTTATACACTTTTTATTTAAGAAAGCCATTGGCAGTCAGCCACTCCTCGGCTACTTCGTCCGGTTCCATACCTTCACCGTCTACCTGGTAATTTAATTCCTGCATTACATCATCAGTGAGTAAGGCGGAAATGGGGTTGAGCGAATCGGCGATATCAGGATTAGCTTCCAGGGTTTCCGTGCGCAGGCAGGGCGCGCCATTGTAAATGGGGAAGAAGTTTTTATCATCTGTCAAAAGCGTCAGGCCATATTGGGGAATACGTCCGTCAGTGGCAAAGACCATGCCAACGTCAGCTTGACCGTCATCCAGGGTGGAATAAACTATGCCCATATCCATCACGGAGATATCTTTACCAAAATCCGTGCCATAAGTTTCTTCTAAACCGGGGAGACAGTCGGGCCGCACAGTAAACTCATGGTCGCAGGCCAAAACCAACTCGCCGGGATTAGCCGCTAGATACTCGCCTAATTCGGTATAATTGGTAATACCCAATTCCTTGGCTCTCTCTTCCTTCATGGCCAAAGCATAGGTATTATTAAGTGGGGCGTAGTCCAACCAGGTGATACCGTTGGCGGCGTCAGCCTCCACTAAAGCATCGTACAGAGCCTGAGGGTCGTTGATAACCTCGGTTTTACCTAAGTGGGTCTGCCAGCCAGTACCGGTATATTCCCAATAAATATCAAACTCGCCGGACTCCAAGGCGCTGCGGCACACATCGGAGCCGGAAACATTGGTCTTATCCTCAACTGTATAACCGGCATTTTCCAAGACCTGTATGGTCATTTGTCCCAAAATTAATTGCTCGGTAAAGTCCTTGCTGCCAACCTTAATGGTTACGCCCTTGTCAGCGGCGGCACTGTCAGAGTCCTTTTCAGCATCATCGGAGCCACAGGCGGCAAAGGAAAACACCAAGGCTACGGTTAGTAATAGTACCAGAATTTTACTGCGTTTTTTCATGCTTTTTCCTCCTAATTTAAACTCTCTACTTATATTTGCAACAGCATTATAACCCAAACTTTGTCCTAGTGGTTAAGCGGCCTTGATCGGAGTTTTTTCAGCCTGCGAGGGCGCGTTGGCATTATGGGAAAGCAGCCTTTCAATCAGGCCCAAAATATTATCTATAAAGAGGGCTAATAAGGTTGAATAGCCCGCTCCCAAAAGCATAATCTGCATACGGTTGATATTTTTACCGGCAATAATTAAATCGCCTAAGCCGCCGGCGCCCACAAAGGCGGCAATAATGGCGGTAGCCACATTAATCACAACCGCGGTACGAATACCGGCAAAAATAACCGGCAGCGCAGAAGGCAGCTCTATTTTATAAAGGGTTTTAAATTTAGTCATACCCATACCATAGGCCGCGTCTATCATTGCGGGGTTCACCCCCCGAATACCGGCTATGGTGTTATTGAGAATAGGTAAAAGGGAGTAAATCCATAAAGCGAAGATGGCTGTTTTAGCGCCAATGCCCAAAATACCCACAAAGAGGGCTATGACCGCAAAGCTGGGTATGGTCTGGCAAATGTTCACCACCGCTACCACTGGGCCGCAAAGCCGCTGAAAGGATTTGCGGGTGATAATAATGCCCAAAGGCACTGAGGTACACACCGCCAAGGCCGAGGAAACTAAAATCAGATATAAATGTTGCTTAAGACAGGTCAGTAGCCTAGTCCAAGTAATAAAGTTAGCCACAATACTGTCCTGGGGATAATGTATAACATACCAAGCCCCTACCCCGGCCACAAGGAGAATAGCCCCAGGTAACAGTATGTCATACCAATGTATTCTACTGGTTTTTGCCATCTTCATTCACCGCTTCAAAAAGTTCTTCCAGCCCAATTAGGCCCTGGGCTTTATTATCATCATTGATCACAAAGACGCACCTTTCACCGCTGCCAAAAATCGTGCCCAAGGCGTCATAGAGAGTTTTACTGCCCTGAACCCCGGTTTTATGACCGATGAGCATTGCCGGTATATCCCGGCCAACGCTACCCACAGGTATATAACCCAGCGGCGCGCCGCCCTCGTCCGTAACGCCGACAAAGGCATATTTATCTTTGACTGCCAGGGCTTGGACTATAGCTTCCCCCTGGCTTAAAGGATAAATAGGCGCGGAAAAGGCAAAATCCTGGCAACGCGTAAGAGAAAATCGCTTTAATATGCGGTTTTCACCCACTAAGCTTTCCACAAATTCATTGGCTGGATTTGTCAGTATCTCGTGGGGCGTACCGTATTGGACAAAATTGCCGTTTTGCATAACCCCAATTTTATCCCCCATCTTTATAGCTTCATCCATATCGTGGGTGACAAAAACAATGGTTTTTTTAATTTTTTCCTGAATCTTTAAAAATTCATTCTGTAACTTGGACCTGGTTATAGGGTCCAAAGCCCCAAAGGGCTCGTCCATTAACATTATAGGCGGGTCCCCAGCTAACGCTCTGGCGACACCAACCCGCTGTTTTTGACCGCCGCTTAAAGCTGAAGGCTTTTTCTTGGCATATACAGAGGGGTCTAAATCCACCAACTGTAACATCTCCATTACCCGGTCGGCAATGCGTTTTTTGGACCATTTCTTTTCCGTTGGCACCACGGCAATATTTTTTTCAATGGTATAGTGGGGAAACAAGCCGGTTTCCTGAATTACATAGCCAATGTTGCGCCTTAATTCTATGGGATTGAGGGTTTCAATATCCTCACCG
>DXZC01000010.1 GCA_019415505.1 Peptococcaceae bacterium
ACAGGGCGTTTTGTTTTACAAAAAATTATTTATTTGCAAAATGACGGCCGGTGTTTTCAGGAGGAATGGAAATGAATATTGAAATTCATAAAAGTCCGGTATTAAAAGAAAAGCCGGCTACTGACAACCTGGTTTTTGGCAAAACATTTACCGACCATATGCTCGTTATGGAACATGACGAGAACGGCTGGAGCGACTGGAAAATTATACCTTACGGCCCCTTTTCCCTTGATCCCTCGGCAATGGTAATTCATTATGGCCAGTCGATTTTTGAGGGCATGAAGGCCTACCGCAATCCTGAGGGCAAAATTAATCTTTTTCGCCCCGAGGAGAACTTTAAACGCCTCAACCTCTCCGCTGACAGGCTATGTATCCCCCAAATTGACGAAGAGTATGCCCTGGCAGCCCTGAAAACCTTGGTAAAACTAGAGGAGGACTGGGTGCCGGATGCTCCCAATACTTCTCTATATATACGCCCCTTCATCTTTGCCACAGATCCCTATCTAGGTGTTAAAGCTTCAACCAAATATATTTTCGCCATAATACTTTCCCCGGTGGGACCTTATTATAAAGAAGGCTTAAAACCGGTAAAAATATTTGTAGAGGATGAATATGTACGGGCTGTAAAAGGCGGTATGGGCTTCACCAAAACCGCGGGCAATTACGCCGCCAGTATTCTGGCCGGGGAAATTGCCAACAAAAAGGGCTATGCCCAGGTTCTTTGGTTAGATGGCATTCATAAAGAATACGTGGAAGAAGTGGGTTCCATGAATATCTTCTTTAAGTTTAAAGATGAACTGGCAACCCCTGCTCTAAATGGCTCCATATTAGGAGGCATTACAAGAAAATCCATTATTGAATTGGCTAGGGATATGGGTATTACCGTCAATGAACGAGCAATATCTATCAATGAAGTATATGAACGTCACGCTAAAGGAGAACTGGAAGAAGTCTTCGGTTCCGGCACCGCTGCGGTAGTTAGCCCCGTATCTGAACTCAATAGAGACGGAGATATCATAACCATCAGCAACGGCGCAATGGGCCAATTAACGCAAAAGCTTTACGATACCTTAACTGGGATTCAATGGGGTAAATTAGAAGATAACCACAACTGGATTACTACCCTGTAAATAGAGGCTAAGTTGCTGACGTTTTCTGGAGCATTGGAGTTAGAGCATGAGTGACAACAAAGGAATATATAATATAGAAAAGGCCAGGGAATTAGCAAAGGATTACACTAATGCCACTGGTATAGAGTGCCTTTTAATACATGATGATGAAATATATAATCCCTGCCCCGGCGCTGTGCATAAGGAATTTTGCTTTCAAAAAGATGAAAATTTAGCAAAATACTGCCTCAATGTCCACAGTAATGGTGCGGCAGCAGCCAAAAACGGCGGCCAATGCGTTTCTTATTTTTGTCCAATGGGTTTAATGCACTGGTCCGCCCCAATTATAGTCAATGGCAAGCTAGAAGGGGCTTTTATTGCCGGCCATGTTTTTTTTGATAAAGCCAAGGAGAACATTACTAAACAACGCTCCCTTTCTCAGTTGCATGATAAAATTTTACGGGAAAATCCCGAACTACAGGATAGTATGCTGTCGTCCTTGGTTATAGATGATAGTAGGCTAAATTCCCTAAAACATATTTTGGATATGATGGCCATAGCTGTCTCAGAAGGTAAAGTTCCTCTGGACCGCGTCGAGGAAATCAGGGAGCTTTTGGCCAAGGAGCGTCATTCCCGCCGCAAAAAAAAGCTAGCGACCGAAAAATGGCAAACACTTGCCGAGGCTGTGGATAAAAATGACACAATGGCTATAAGCTACAGTCTGGATAATATCATCGCTGCCCTAAATACTGGGGGAAACTTGGAAACCGAAAAACAGGAATTATCCGCTCTTATTTTTATGCTATATAATAAAGCGGAAAATAAAGAGATAGACAATTATTTAGCAGACAGGTGTATCAGCGCCTTGAGCGAAATAGATTATTTAGAGTCAGCCCAGGATATGATAGATTGGCTGAAAAAGAATCTACGTAGCTTACTGGAGGCGGCCAACTATCTTCCCAGCATTAAAAATGCAGATATGATATACTCAGCTCTACACTATATTAATGCCCATTATAATGAGCGTATTACCTTACAGCAGATATCAGACTATGTGCATTTTAGTCCGCCATACTTTAGTAAAATATTTAAAAAAGAATTAAATTCAACTTTTACCCAATACCTTACTAAGGTAAGGATAGAGAAGAGTAAGGAGCTTTTGGCCGATACCACCATACCATTATCGGATATACCCAGTTTGGTGGGGTTTGAGGAACAGAGCTACTTTACGAAAGTTTTCCGAGCCGTTACAGGCATTAGCCCCGGTAAGTATCGGGATCAGATTCAATAACAAAAATAAAAATAGCCTGCGGTAGTTAAACCGCAGGCTATTTTATATTAGAGTAAGTCAAAAGTTTATTGGCATAGTCAAAAAGCACACCAAAAAGTTACTCCAGAGCTAGCTTCCGCCCTTTACTCTTCTAAACTTAATTCGGCAATGTAGGGTAAATTGCGATATCTTTCCGCATAATCCAAGCCATAGCCCACAACAAAATAGTCGGGAATTTCATAACCAATATAATCGGCATAAAAATCTGTATTACGGCGAGCTGGCTTATCCAAAAAAGCGCAAGTACGCAAGGAGGCTGCGCCGCGTACCTCCAAAAGTTTGTATAGGGCGTGGAGGGTCTGTCCAGTATCCAGTATATCTTCAACAATAAGTATGTGGCGCCCTTCTATGGGTTTATCTAAGTCCTTCATAATACGCACTTCACCAGGGTGTGTTTTGTCACCATAGCTTTTAGCTACCATAAAATCTATTTCCAAGGGTAGGTCTATCTTTTTTAACAAATCTGAGAAGAACATAAAGGAACCTTTAAGAATTGCTATAACTAATAAATCCTTATCCTGATAATCACGGGTTATCTCTTTTGCTAAGGCTGCTACTCTTTGTGCAATAACCTCTTCACTGTATAAAACCTTTAAGTTTTCTTTTTTCATGCCTTTCACCGTCCTAAACTTGATACACCCATTTTAGCAAAAACACTGCTACTTTACAAGCTTTAAATAAGCGATAATTATGCTCTTAATTTAGTAAAAAATAGCTAGGATAACATATAGGAAAGGTCAAAATTAATGTTAAATTAGGCGCTAACACTCCTAGCCCATAGCTTGTGTCAGAATAATCCCCTTCTTCATAGTATAGAGAGAAAGGATGATGATTCATGAAGAAAAAATCTTGGGGCCTACTTGCCGCCCTTTGCTGTCTCTGGGTAGTCATGGCCTTCTCCGTGAATACCTGGGCCATGACAGCAGACAGCGACGTAATATACGATGGTATAGACGTTAGCAAATGGCAAGGAGAAATTGACTTTGCCCAGGTTAGGTCAAGTGGCATAGAGGTTGTTTACATCCGTTCCAGTGTCGGTAGCGATTACATAGATCCGTATTTTGAACGTAACTATGAAAACGCTAAAGCCAATGGCTTAAAGGTTGGATTTTACCATTATGTCACAGCCCGCAATACTGCTGAAGCTCAGCAAGAAGCGAGGTTTTTCGCTTCTGTAATCGGTGGAAAAACCGCTGAGTGCAAGCCGGTAATGGATTTTGAATATTTTCCCGGTCTAACTTCAGCAGAAACCACCAATATTGGCGCCCAATTTCTAGCCTCCCTGGAGGAATACAGCGGCAAAGAGCCAGCCATTTACAGTGACGCTTATAATGCCAGAAATGTTTTTGGCAGCAGATTAGGCTCCTATCCTTTGTGGATAGCTGAATACGGTGTTGACAGACCATCTAACAGCCCGATCTGGAGTAACTGGTCTGGTTGGCAATATTCCGACGCCGGCAGAATAAGGGGTATAAGCGGTAATGTGGACCTCGATTATTTTACTGATGGTATGTTCCTCAGCGATGAACACGCATCTACCCCCTTTAAACATCAGGAAAAAAATATTTATTATACTGTCCAAAGGGGCGATACACTATGGAGCCTGGCCCAAAAATACGGCACTAGCGTAAGTGAACTAGTTGAGCTTAATGATATCAGCAACCCCAATCTGATATATGTCGGTGAAACCTTAAAAATCCCGCATGGGGTCTATAACAGTGATACCTATAGAGTTGTGAGAGGCGATACCCTTTGGGGCATTGCCCAAAGATTGCACACTACAGTACAGCGGTTAGCTGGTATTAACGATATCAGCAACCCCAACCTAATTTACCCTGGTGAGATAATAGAATACTAAAGAAAAAAATTGAAGTTACCAAATTCCATAAACTAGTTTGAGTAAATTAACAAGCCGCGGGTATTGTACCGCGGCTTGTACATATTTATCTTCTAATCATTTACCTTTGGCCCTTTAAGCCCTGGGAAAAGGCATCTAATACGGCTTTTGATTCATCTAGCACATAGGAACGGGAAACGCTGCCGTCCACATCATAGTCGCAACCATCCCACCAAATTGCCATTTTTATACGCGGGTAATTCTTCATCTCCTTAAACATATCTGTAATCCAGGCAGCTTTGTCACCACCCTTGCTGGCAGAAGCAAATTCCGTAATCATCAGGGGCTGGCCAAACCAGCCGCAATAATCGGCGTAAAGCTGTTCATATAGTTCGCTAAAGGTTTGCCACCTTTCGCCTACTTCACTATAATAATTGCCGGTATTATAAGCTGTAAGTCCTACAATATCCACATATTCATCGCCAGGGTAATACATCAGGGCGTGGTTCCAAGTAAAGCCAGGCTTAGACTCGCCGTTGGGGTTCCAAACCCAAATTACATTATCTACCTGTTTTTCCGTAAAAATATTATAAATATAGCGATAGAATTCCTTATATATAAGCGAATCCTTTGAGGTTTGATAACCTGAATAGGGACACCAATCTCCATTCATTTCATTAGCCAGCCGGAATAATACAGGGTGGTCAAATTCGCCAATGGTTTCAGCGTATTTAGTCAGATATTCATCGTACTGGCCATCTAATACATCGTAAACCATATTTCCCTGGCCTTCCTCTGTTAATGGCGTTTGGAGGGTCATCTCAAGAATTTTCCCCCTCTGGTATGACTCATTGAGGAGAGATTGCCAATACTCAACCTCTGGCTCCTTGGTTATATGATTATACCAAACCATTACTGGAAAATTATAACCCAGACGTTCCTCTAGAGCTTTATAATTAGCAAAATCGAAATGGGCAAATTGCGGTTCAAAAATACCCCAAGTCAAACTGGCGTCATCCTGAAAATATTTTGTATAAAAATCCTTGGTTTCCTGATTCCAATTTTTGTCAGCTACCTCAGGGGCAACTGTTTTAGCCGCCTCATACTTAACTGTGATGGGGGACATGGCAAAGCTAGAAGCCATATATTCATAATCCTTTTTCTTAATTGGCTCTGTAGACTTAATAAATATAGAATAAACATTGGCCTGCATCAATATATCCAGCGTCACATAGTGATTATAATCAGGCTCTATAACACTAGATTTTTCTCTTTCCCAGGCTGTTACTTGAGCATAATTAGTGCCAAATTTTTGCGTTTCCATGATTGTTACTTTATGGTCAACTTCATTATCTGCAAAGCCATTGGAGTACCATATATAGCTATCTTTGTCTCCCTGAGTCGGCGTCCTCTGACGGTATATTTCTATGCGGATAGTATCATTGGTCAGTAAGGTATAAACGTCACTCCTAGTCATGTCTATAGAAAAATCATTAGCCAAAGCAAGGTTGTAGCCATCAACATAGTTATACAGACGCTTGGTTGTCTCGCCTTTGTTTTTTTCTTCACATACATAGTAGGTATCCTCAGGGTCAGAGCAAATCCTAAGGCCAAGGGAAACGCCCTGATCCTTAACGGCGTTATAAGAACTAGAGGTGTCGACAGTTAGCGCAAAATATAAAAACACCAAAAAACTAACTACAACCAAAATAAATACTATTTTGAAAGACTTGCTATATTTCTTCAAAATATTCCTCCTAAAGCTATGCCCTAATAGTGAAATAGTCTAAGTAACCAAATTATATCATAGAAGTTTTATCAGCACAAGAAAACAAAAAAACCTTAGGCATAATAAAGCACAAAAACTTATTAGCCTAAGGTTGGATATTTTTACGGTTATTTATCAAACATCATATAATATGACCAATCTGTATATTTTTCGTATATATCTTGCCGCTCCCCGGTTAAAGTCTGGGAGGCCACACCATTGCTGTCTATGTAGCCTTGCCTTATTTTCACTGGCACAATATCTCGCACCTCATTAGCAAAGGACATAAATTCAGAAACATCATCAAAACCCAGGAGCTGTAGCAAGGTACTGCCTAGGAATGAGGCGTTAAACAGTTCATCGCTGCCAAGACCCAGAGACTCTGCATTTTCTGCCAAAGGAGTAACAGACGCTGCTGCTTCATTTTGCCAAATAAAGAAGGGCGTGAAGTACATATCCATATCTGTATAGTAGCTTTCGTAATACTTATAGCCATAGCCCATTTCATCATATACTCCCTGAAGAGAAGGATAATGATCCCCCCAGTACACCACAACAACAGGTTCACTGGAGTCTTTAATAGAGTCTATAAAATCACCTAGTTCTTCATCAGCATCAATAACACCATGGAAGTAATTGGTGAGTTGGTTCAGGGCCGCATCACCAAGATTGGCAGTAGTGGTAAAATTAGGAGGCAGATTACCATATTTTAGAGCATAACCTCCATGGTTCTGAATAGTAACACAAAACTCAAATAAGGGGTCTCTATCAGCGGAAAGACGAGGTGACAGCAGGGACAGCAAATAGTCATAGGTAGCGGCTTCCGAAACATATTCGCCCTTTTTTTCAGCATCTTCATCAACGCCGTTACCTAGATTAAGGAAATCATCAAAACCCATATAACGGTAAACATTATCCCGGTTATAAAACCAACCGTCGCCAGGATGCAAAGCGGCTGTATCATAACCCAGATCTTTCATAATACCGGGCAAAGCGTAAAAGTCCTTTCTAATTAAATTATAGGGGCTAGTAGAAGTATCAAAAGCATCAACATCTATAGCGCTGAGAACTTCAAACTCCGTGGTGGCGGTACCGCCGCCGTAAACATCGACAGCTACATGCCCACTAACAACTGCGTCCGCAGCTATCGCCTTATAATTTGCAATTGGATCGCGGTAGCCGGAAAAGTCCAAATACTCATTTTCGCTTAAATCCGTAAAAGCTTCCGACATTATCATTATAACATGGGGCTTTACCGCACCGTCATATTGCTTGGAGCTCACTGAAGCGCTCTCATAATTCTTATATTCTGCGGCATTGTAACCCTCCGGAGCTTTTATTACCAACTTTTTAGCTTCATATATAAAACAATAAGTCCACCCTTTGGAGGAATACTGATCATATTTACAATATATACTGCCCTCCACCGGCAAATTATCGTATAACTCATCATCACTGTAAAGGCCAAAATACAGGCTGGCGGAAGCTGCCACGCAGAGAAGGCAAATGGTCAAACGCAACCACCACTTTAATTTAGCGCCCCGGAAAAGATATAGCAAAAGAAACAGTATAATTACTATTAAAATAATACCGCCAAGAGCCATAACCATGAGACGGAAATCAAATCCCCCCAGTATACCAACGAGTTCCCGGCCTAAACCCAAGTCGGAAATAACAAAGGGATCGTCTCTATAAAGTATCTTAAAATTATTTATCAACCCCATGGATAAAAATAAGATGCCAGTAAACGCTATGCTAAAGGGGGAATTTGCCGTAATAGCATAAACAAAAAGCATGAGCAATAGTATGGGGGCAAAATTAAGAATTATCAGCACCGGATTATTAAAACAACTGGCAAAGTAAAAATCAGTATAAGTTTCCGAAAACAATCCCATACCTATAAAAATCAGGACGGAAAAAACAACTATTAAAATAAAAGAAGGCAAATTACCTAAACAAAATCTACCGCGCAAAGGCAACTTTTTTACCATGAAATTTCATCCTCCAAATCATCTCAGGGTTACAATATAGACTATAAACCAATATAATCTATTTTACATTCTTTTTACAAAATAGCAACAATTATTTATTTTTTGGTAAAAATTTGCTATAATATTTATTGGAGGTCATACTATGAATAAATATAGAAAGAACAGAAGTCTTAACAGTCTAAGGCCCATTACCATATATCCCGGTTTGCAAAAATATGCCGCGGCTTCCGTACTTTGGTGCCAAGGCGATACCAGAGTGCTAACAGCGGTAAATATTGAGGACAATGTGCCTAATTTTTTGGCGGGAACCAATAAAGGTTGGCTAACTGCTGAATATGCCCTACTCCCCGCCTCTACCCAACAGCGTTGCGATAGAGAAGCCGCCAAAGGTAAACAAAGCGGCCGCACCGTAGAAATTCAAAGATTAATTGGCCGCAGCCTGCGACAAAGTGTAGACTTGCAAAAATTAGGCGAACGCACCATAAAAATAGATTGTGAAGTAATACAGGCGGACGGCGGTACCCGTACGGCTGCTATATCCTCCGCTTGGCTCTGCTTGGCCTTAGCCGTGCGCAATTTGGGTTTGCGGGCGGATTTTCTCCAGACAGAAATTGCGGCTATCAGCGTTGGCATAGTAGGAGGAGAAATCTCACTGGACCTAGAATATTCTGAAGACAGTCACGCTGATGTGGATATGAATGTGGTAATGACCGGAAAAGGCAACTTTGTGGAAATACAAGGTACCGGGGAAAAAAGCGATTTTAGCCCGGTTGAGCTTAGTCAATTATTATCTGCCGCAGAAAAAGGCATAAAAGATATTCTGGAATTGGAACATAAATTTTTGGAGGAGCATAGTTTATAATGAAAGACCTGCTTTTTGCCACAAGCAACCTCAACAAAGCTAGAGAGCTAGAAGGCCTTACAGCTGGTTTACCAGTGCGGATATTGACCTTAAAGGACTTCCCCGACCTGGTTTCCCCACCGGAGACCGGCACTACATTTCAGGAAAACGCCCTAATTAAAGCTCGGGCAGCTACTGCCGCTACAGGGCTTTGGGCCTTAGCCGACGATAGTGGACTTACAGTTGACGCCTTAAATGGAGAACCAGGCGTTTATTCCGCTCGTTATAGCGGCCCTAAGGCTGACGCCAACAGCAATAACGCAAAGCTGCTGAAAGCTATGGCCAATGTTATGGCAGAGAACAGGCAGGCCCAGTTTAGGGCTGTATTGGCTTTGACCTTACCCCAAGGAGAAGAATACTACAGTGAGGGAGTTACTGCCGGGGAAATTTTAAGGGAATACCGGGGCAATAACGGCTTTGGTTACGACCCTCTATTCTATTTACCCCAATTAGGAAAAACCATGGCAGAACTCAGCCTGGCGGAAAAAAACCAGATAAGTCACAGGGCAAAAGCTTTTCAGGGTATCTTGGATATTATAAAATCCCTTCTCTAAGAAATTGGTTATTTTAGCCAGTATTTATTTAAGAAAACCCTTGACCAACAGCAAAAAAACATATATAATATATAAAGTCATGCGGGTGTAGCTCAATGGTAGAGCTCCAGCCTTCCAAGCTGATTGCGTGGGTTCGATTCCCATCACCCGCTCCACTTTAATCTTTATTTTTGGGATAAGCCTTTAAAGTCCTAAAATTGTGGAGAATACTTTAGTTAGTCTTGCGCCTGTAGCTCAGGTGGATAGAGCAACGGACTTCTAATCCGTGTGCCCGGGGTTCGAGTCCCTGCAGGCGCGCCAATTTTATATGGTGGGTGTGGCGAAGCGGTTAACGCACCGGATTGTGGCTCCGGCACTCGTGGGTTCAAATCCCATCACTCACCCCAAATGCTAATAAGTAAATTTATATAAAACCCTACTATGGGGTGTCGCCAAGTGGCAAGGCAGCGGTTTTTGGAGCCGCTATTCGTTGGTTCGAATCCAGCCACCCCAGCCAAAAAAACTGCTCCTACTGGGAGCAACCGTAAAAACGGGCAAGTATTTGCCCGTTTTTTACTTTTTTCGGGCTATATTCGCTGTATCTTTTTATTTGGGAATTTACTAACCAACTATTTTTTCAACACTGGAGCAAGTCTTTTTGTTACTTTTATGTACCGTTTAGGTTAGCTTTTCACTACCCATTTTGAGAGAGTCTGCTAATTCCCTATCTAACAACAGCTTATCAGAGACTTATTTTTACAATAGGCAAAGGTAGCTTACCATATTGGCCGACGTGATATAAAGTATAAAAATATAACAGCAAAGAATGAACCGCTGTAATAAATTATCGTTTCAGTTTAGGGATAACCCCAATAACCTAGGTTATCCCCTCCTTTAAATTACATTGTAAGGGGGTGATAGTATGGCGCCACTAAAGAGCGCAAAGGACCTATCCAAAAGTATGCGGGTATTTCTAATTCTGTTTATCAGTATTGGAGGTTGGTCTGTTTATTCCCTTTACAGTCTGCGGAAAGTTTTTTACAGCGACTTTATTAATTTCCTGAACATCACCAATACCCAGTTTGGTGACTTAGTCTCTATTTGGGGAATTGCCTGTATGATATGTTATATTCCCGGTGGCATTTTAGGTGATAAAATCCGAATGAAATATCTGGCCCCTTTGGGATTATTTTGTACAGCCGGCGCAATTTTTTGGTTCATATCAGCCCCTTCTTATAGCGCTCTATGCCTTATGTACATAGCTTATGGTATTTCCACAGGACTTATCTTCTGGTCCTGCCGCTATAAAATTATTAGAATGATAAGCGCCAACGAAAAGGAATATAATAAAAATATTGGCTGGAGTTATTGTGTCTGGGCAATTACTGGTGTAGTATTAAGTAGCTTACTGGTCTATATTCTGACAAAAATACCCGGTAATATTGGTTTAATATCTGTTCTTACAGCCTGCGCTGTTATTAATATTATCCTGGCACTTTGCGGTATAATCTTTATACCCAAATTTGCCTTGGAATTAGAAACAAAGCAACAAAAAATATGGCACCTTGATAATTTTAAGACCGCCATTAAAAACCCAGGTATTATTTTAAGCTCTTTGGCAATGTTTTTTATTTACTCTATTTATACTTCCCAATATATAACTACTGTTTTTTTAGAAAACGCATTCTTAGCGTCTGGTGTTCTCGTGGGCATTACTGGGACGATTCGCAATTACGGCGTAAATACTATATCTGACCCGATTATGGGGTATTTAGGAAAAAGATTCAAGGCCTCCAATGTTTTAATCGCCGCCAACCTTATAATGATCATTTTGATGACTATTATGACTTTATTGCCGAGAGAGGCTGCCTTTGCCACCATTGTGGCTATACTGATTATTATTTATGCTTTTTGTATGAACGGAAGCTATTGTATTAGTTCCGCATTATTAACTGAATGTCAAATACCTGAAAATATTTTTGGTACAGTCGTGGGAATTTACTCGTTTGTAGGTTTTTCACCGGATGTTATTATACATCCTATTGTGGGCAGAATCATGGATCAATGCGGCGCTAAAGCTTATACCTATATTAATCTGCTGATGCTCGGTTGCAGCATCTGCGCTGTCATTTCCATAGTGCTTCTCATTATATACTTAAAAAAGGCGGCGAAAATCAAAAATTAAACTGTATTTAGGCATGAGTTATAGTTTTACATATAGACTTTAAGTATAATTAAAAAATATCCTAGTGTTGAAATAACACTAGGATATTTTAAATGTGGCTATAATTATTTTACCTAACAAGAGTGGCTTGCAAATTATAGAAGCCAACTATTACTATGAGCAAAGACTGGCTTCAAAATTTAGCTTTACTCATGGCTGGGATTATTGATTACAGAATTTTTGTTTTACGTTTTCCACTTTCTGCTGTTCTACCTGCTGTGTTGGGTACCAGCCTTTTTGCGCCATTTTAGTATAAACTTCGTTTTGTATACACAAAGTGTCATTAAAAGCTTGGGTAAAAGTGTTATGAACAGCCGGGGTGGAAGATTCTATAGCGCCGTGCATCATCAAATCACAGCAGCCCTTTGTGGTTGATAGAATATTATCCATAATTTCTTTATCGTTCATTTTGGTTCTCCTCTCATTATTTAGTTTAGCAGCCCGTAAATACGGTTAAAGCATTCCTGGTGTCTGCCGCATAATCCCTGGACAAAACTTTTTAATTCCGGGTCCTGCAGTTGAGATGCAAAATCCTGGCAGGATGTTTTTAACTGTTCTTCATGGCCAAGGGCGTCTTCAATATAAAGAAGTTCTTTTGGGGACATAGTTATTTCCTCCTCAAATAATTTTTGTAACAATTATATTATCACCTGCTGAGCCATAATTATGCCGTATACGCTCTAAAAACAGCGGCCAAATAATGGTTCAAGCCGTCATTCTTTAAATTAAAATTTTTAGCAATAGAAATTTTTTGTTAAAAGATGGTTGCTTTTTTGCCAAAGTAGAGGTATAATAAAATAAAAGGGGGTGTTCCTGATGACGAAGACATTAAAGGATACACCGATGACCACGAGGATAAGCAAGGCAGCAAAAAACACTACCCCTTTAACAAATGTTTCATTTTTCCACTATAATTTAAAAAGGGAAGCTACGATTGAACCGATTTTAGTTTCCATAAAAAATTATAAACTCAAGGACGAAAAGGCATTTGTTCCACCGACGTTAGTCTCTTTAAAAAACTACAAGATAAGGCGCTATTTGTAAAAACGAGATGTGCCAATTAGCCAAAATTTTAAGATAGTAGACGCTATTAAAGTGTCTACTATCTTTTTTATCAGAGCAATAGTTAATTCAAGAACTCTACGATAAAGATAATAGACCAACGAAAAGCGGCAAAAAAACAGCGGCTATCTAGGTTATAAGACGCGAGGAAAAAGCTAACACTAAATTATCCGCATTGGATATAGTGCGACCCAAAACATTTATGGCAACGAGTAAACAATGATTGGACAAACAATATTGCCATATTTAGTGCTATACTGCCTGCGGGAGCTATAATTCAGCTTATTGTCACGTTGGAAAATAAGCGGAGTTTACTGCGATTCCTTTTCTTTTGTGACAATATCACAGAAATAGCGGCTAATTCAGTATATAATAAAGCCACGGTTAAGAAAAAAGGAGGAGATGAAAATGTCTGTCATCAATATTAACAAAGAAAACTTCAACTCAGAGGTTATGAATGTAAATAAACCTGTCCTACTGGACTTTTGGGCGAGCTGGTGCGGCCCCTGCCGTATGCTCAGCCCCATTGTAGATGAAATCGCCAATGAACGTACTGACATCAAAGTTGGCAAAATCAATGTGGACGAACAGCAGGAATTAGCGGCCCAGTTCAAAATTATGAGTATTCCAACGCTGGTGCTCATAAAGGACGGAGAAATTGTGAATAAATCTGTAGGCGCTATCCCTAAAGAGCAGATTCTCGCTTTACTGTAAGGAGGCGGTCAAAATGGGATTATTCACATTTCTTCAATCAACAGATATTAATGAGGGATTAAAAGATTACGAAGCCACGCCCAATGCCACGCTCCTGGATGTGCGTACACCCGAGGAATACCAGGAAGGACACATTCCCAATAGCAAGAATGTTCCTTTACAGACAATAGAAACAGTCTCAACTCTGATTAAAGATAAGGAAACGCCAATTTTCGTTTACTGCCTCAGCGGCGGTAGAAGCAAACAGGCCGCTACCATTATTAAAAAACTGGGATATCAGCAGGTAACGAATATCGGCGGGATTTCAACCTATCGCGGAAAGGTGGAAAAGTAAATGAAGGTAGTAATTGTAGGTGGCGTAGCGGGCGGCGCCACTGCGGCGGCGAGAATACGCCGGCTTGACGAAACAGCCGACATCACGGTGTTTGAAAAATCACAATATATATCCTATGCCAACTGCGGTCTGCCCTATTACATCGGCGGCGCCATAGAAAATGAAGGGGATTTAACCCTGCAAACGCCGGAAAGTTTCTATGCCCGTTTTAATGTGAATGTTAAGGTGCAACATGAAGTGATTTCCGTAAATCCTGACAAAAAAACGGTCACAGTCAAAAATCTCACTTCCGGTGAAGAGTTCGAGGAGAGCTACGATAAACTCATCCTCTCCCCCGGCGCACGACCGATAAAGCCGAATTTTACTGGTGGGGATAGCGATAGGATTTTCACCCTGCGTACTGTAGAGGATACCCTGAAAATAAAGGGCTATGTTAACGAGAATAAACCGAAATCAGCGATTGTTGTGGGCGGCGGCTTTATCGGCCTAGAAACAGCGGAAAATCTCCGTGAGCTCGGCTTAAATGTAACCCTTGTGGAGGCCGCCAAGCAGCTTATGGCACCCGTTGACAGAGATATGGCGGCCTTTATTCACGCCGAAGTCCGCCAGAAAGGTATTACCCTTGCTCTGGGGACAATGGTTGACGGCTTTGCCGAAAAAGCCGACGGTATAGAGGTGATTCTTAAAGACGCCCCACCGTTGACTGCCGATATGGTGCTTCTGGCAATCGGCGTTGCTCCCGATACCACTCTTCCTAAAAACGCTGGCCTGGAACTGGGCATTAAAGGGAGCATTGTTGTAAATGACCATATGGAAACATCCATTCCCGATATTTATGCTGTGGGCGATGCAGTTCAGATCAAGCACTTTGTTACAGGTAAAGATACTCTCATTTCCCTAGCTGGACCCGCCAATAAACAGGCGCGAATTGCCGCCGATAACATCTGCGGCGGTGACAGTCGCTATAACGGCGGTCAGGGCAGTTCCATTATTAAGGTTTTCGATTTAACCGCTGCAGCTACCGGCATCAACGAGGGTATTGCTCAGGAACTTGGCATCCAGGCGGATAAGGTCATTCTATCCCCGATGAGCCACGCTGGATATTATCCCGGTGGTAAGGTGATGACCATGAAGGTACTTTTTGAAAAGGAAAGTTACCGTCTCCTCGGCGCACAAATTGTTGGCTTTGAGGGCGTTGATAAACGCATTGATGTACTTGCCACAGCTATTAGAGCTGGCATGAAGGCCACCGAATTAGTGGAACTTGAACTTGCCTATGCTCCGCCCTATTCCTCGGCAAAGGATCCGGTTAATATGGCAGGATATATGATTGAAAATATTGCAAAGGGTGTAGTAAAGCAGTGGTATTATGAAGACGCCGCTGGACTCCCCCGGGACGGAAGCGTAACGCTGCTAGATACCCGAACCGTTGCTGAATACAACCGTGGGCATATCGAGGATTTTGTCAATATCCCCGTAGACGAACTGCGGGAACGCCTAAGTGAAATCCCCAAGGACAAACCTGTATATGTGATTTGCCAAAGCGGACTGCGGAGTTATATTGCCACTCGTATTCTTGTGGGCAACGGCTACGACGCTTATAACTTTGCCGGTGGATTCAGGTTTTATGATGCGGTCAATAAAGACAGCGCTTTAGCTAAAAAAGCAACTACCTAAAGTCTGGCAATGAGACTTGATAAATAGCGAAAAAGCCGACTGCGTTTTGCTTTGCAGTCGGCTTTACATTAATTTTTTAACAGGTCTTGAAGCTTTTTCATATCAGTGAGCTCCACTATGCCACGGGATAGCTTTACCATACCTTCAGCGGAAAAATATTTGAGCATTCGTGTCACCACTTCTCTGGGATTTCCCAAATGATTACCAATAACCTCGTGCGTAATATGCAGAGTACTGGCGCCCTCAATATTGGCTTCATTCAAGAGAAAATCAGCTAGGCGTTTATCAAAACTCTGCCACATTATTTGGTCAATCAGCCACATCACATCGGAAAAACGGCTGGCCATAACCTCATTGGTATAATTGGCGAGGGGCGCGGATACATCCATAACACTTTTATAGGATTCGGAGGGAATAACCACTACTTCCGTATCTTTTTCCGCTTCTACAGTCATATCAAACTGAATACTATTCATGATACAAGAGGCCGAAAACAGACAAATATCACGTTCAAATAAGCGATACAGCGTAATCTCCCTCCCCTCTGCCGAAATGGTATAAACGCGAATTTGCCCGGAACACACTAAAATAAGTCCCGTACAATTTTCCGACCCATTATGTAAAATTTCACCCTTATAAAAAGTCCGATTTACGGCAGTAGAAGAAAGGGTTTCTCTCTGTTTATTGTCGAGCTTCTGCCAAACGGGTAAATTCTCTAAATAATTCATAATTTAAATCTCCCTTTAATCTGACTAGTATAGCATTATAATGGACATATGTCAATTATGGTATTGATTTAGGGCTCAAATCTTGATAAAATAATTAATAATAAATGATGATAACGATAACCAGAGCGTGAAAAGCTGATAAAAACCTGGCAAGCCATCGGTAGGAGGTTTACACTTGTGCCTCACACTACGGCGGAGAACATTATTTTAATGGAAATAACTGAGTTATTGTGATTTCATCGCAGAAAAAAAGTCTTATATGGTACAATTAATAATAAAGGAGGCGAATATACATGAAACAATATATATGTGCTATCTGCGGTTACGTCCATGATGAAGCAAAGGACGGCAGATGGGAGGATTTGCCCGATGACTGGAAATGCCCTATTTGTGGCGCAGATAAGGGTGCTTTCAAGGTAAAGGAAGAATCTTCCCCAGCTAAGCTAGAATCTTCCACTGATCAGGAAAAATCTTCTGCCGCTATTGCAGATACACCGGAAAAGCCAGATATTGAACAGGAATTATCGCCCATGGAAATGAGCATTATATGTTCAAATTTAGCAAGAGGCTGCGAAAAACAGTATATGCCCGAACAATCCGAGGGTTTTAAAAAGCTGGCAGAATTTTTTCGTAACAAAGTAACCCCTGTTAATGACGCTAACACCGCCAAGTTATTGGCATTGATTGAAAATGATTTATCAACGAGTTATCCCTACAGCAATACGATTGCTTCCGAGCAATCGGATAGAGGGGCGATGCGCTGTCTAGTTTGGAGCGAGAAGGTAACCCGTATGCTACAATCTCTACTAATGCGCTATGAGGCAGAAGGAGACAAGATGCTGGAAAATACCGGTGTTTATGTCTGCACTGTCTGCGGGTTTGTTTTTGTGGGTGACGCTCCGCCGGAACTTTGCCCGGTATGTAAAGTTCCGGC
The DNA here is from genome assembly GCA_019415505.1 of Peptococcaceae bacterium. Classification (GTDB taxonomy): domain Bacteria; phylum Bacillota; class Dehalobacteriia; order UBA7702; family UBA7702; genus Cryptoclostridium. The sequence goes on from DXZC01000010.1 coordinate 17,143, forward strand.
CTGGAAGTTTGAAAAGACAGAAAGGAGGCTGAGCAAATGAGTAATATTTATGCGGTCAGAAATTTAAGATTATGCACCAAAGACTGCCTGTGCTTGTACGTATGCCCCACAGGAGCGTCAGATACCGAGAACAGCATTATTGACGTCAACAAATGTATAGGCTGTGGCGCTTGTGCGGCTGCCTGTCCTTCTTCCGCTATCTCCATGGTACCCAAGAATTATCCGCCCCAACAGCCCAAAGCAGAGAACACAGTAGAAGCTCTGCGTAGCCTAATTCAAAGCAAGGGCCAGGCGGAAAATATCGCCGCTGCGCTCCCTGACGCCCTAAGCGTTGCTGTGGAAAAATCTTCCCGTCTCATGGCGGAGGATCTATGTCGTGAAGCTGGTTTTATGCTACCGCAAAGCGGAAACACCAAAGAGTTTTTACAGCAAATCAAGGATTATCCCGGTATTCCTACAGAGATTGTGACAGATTTACTGGCAACAATAAAATTCAATGAAAAAACTGAGGAAACAAAAACAGAAAAGTGGAGATGTACCATATGCGGCTATATTCACGAAGGACCGATGACAGAGGACTTCAAGTGCCCTATGTGTAAACACCCAGCAAGTTACTTTGAGAAGATAGAGGACAGCCCAGCCAAAAATCCGTATGCCGGTACAAAAACAGAGAAGAACCTCTGGGAAGCCTTTGCCGGCGAGTCCCAGGCTCGCAACAAATACACATATTTTGCTTCCGTTGCGAAAAAAGCTGGTTATGAACAAATTGCCGCTTTGTTTTTGCATACAGCAGCTAACGAAATGGAACACGCAAAGCTCTGGTTTAAGGCCCTCGGCGAACTGGGCGATACTGCTGAAAATTTACTCCACGCTGCTGAGGGGGAAAACGCCGAATGGACGGATATGTACGACAGGATGGCAAAGGAGGCCGACGAGGAAGGCTTCCACGAGCTTGCTGAACAGTTCCGAGGGGTTGCCGCTATTGAAAAGACTCATGAAGAACGGTACCGAGCTTTGCTCAATAATGTTGAAACCAAAGCTGTTTTTGCCAAGAGCGGTGTTACAATTTGGGAATGCCGTAACTGCGGGCATATTGTGGTAGGTACTGTTGCCCCGAAAGTCTGCCCGGTTTGCAAGTATCCTCAAGATTATTTTGAAATACATAAAGAAAACTATTAAGGTACCGAAATATTAAGGCTTGCTGTTAAACTCGCCTTTCTTGAGAAAATATTCGCCGTTTAGATTTACTGCACCTCCACACCTTGTAGAGAGTGAAATCGGCTAACCAAATTATATCGCCTGCGGCTCATTGCCACAGGCGATTTTTCTTTGTGATAACGTCACGGAAAGAACTTTATTTTCTGATATACTATAAATAAATAGTATTTTTATTAAAAACGACCTAAAAACATTGATCCCTATAAATTATTGTAAACGCTATCTTTTACGCCTATTGTTTCATATCATTGGATTGCGACCTTTTCTATCATTTCCGTACTTTAACTGAATAGTAGAGCCGGCCTCCCTCGTCAACGGTCAAAATGCACGTGCTTCTCCCGCTGTTGATAAGGGCGTATGCACCTGCCTATGTGGTAAAAAAGAGCGTGGCAAGCAATGAGTGCTTTCACCCCCAAAGATCATAGTATTTTTTACATCTGCTTGTATCGTTTTATATCTCTATGAAAACTACGATGATTTTTAACGTTTTGCTGCCCAAATGGTGCCGGATTTCACATATGTTGTAGAAGTTAATAAATAGTCATCTAGGAGAATTATATGGAAAAATATTTTGATTTATTGAAATTGGGTGGAGCGGATATTGCCATTAAAATTTGTGTTAATAGTATTCAAACAGCGGCATGGACACTTTACCGTTGCAAGTTTGGGTGTGATGCTTATGGAAAATCGCATTGTTGCCCGCCCAATTCACCGACTTGGGCGGAAACACAGAGTATGATCGATTGTTTCCAATACGGAATTTTGTTTCGTTGCCATGAAATGAGTATTGTCACACCGCTTGCGGTAAAAGTGGCGAGAGAATTATTCTTGGACGGTTATTACAAGGTGTGTGCTTTTGGTAGCGGTCCTTGTAAAAAGTGCAGCAAATGCAATCCAGACCATTGTAACTTTCCAGATCAGACAGTACCGGCGATGGAAGCCTGTGGAATTGATGTATTTGCAACAGTTCGTGCAAATGGTCTTGAAATCAATACACTTAGAGAAAAGGGTGAAACTCAAAATCACTTTGGACTTTTGCTTGTAGAATAAACAGCTTACCATTTATAAGGGAGTTGAACATAACTACTAATCAACATTTGCTAAGGGTTTGGAACATTTCCAACAAGCAAAAATCACTCTTAATACCGCAATCAAAAAAGAGTTATATTTACGGAAATGGTAACCCTTTCCCCTGCTTACTACTGAGCTTTTTACATTTATTTCCGAATATAAATATGGAAATAAGGTTTAAAAATTGCTCATACAATACTTTTTAGCAGCGGCGGCGTAATAGTCGGTCGGGCATATTATTACTTGCTAGGCCGTCAGAGCGGTTCTTGCCTCTTGACCTCAAACCCAGGGATAACAATAACAATGGGTTATATGAGTCTTATTGGTTGGCTTTTATTCGATATTTTCTCAAAAGGAGGACGTGATAAATGCAATATGTAATATCCTTTTTAGAAGGTATTATTACCTTTATTTCACCTTGCCTTTTACCCATGCTGCCAATTTATATTTCCTATTTTGCCGGAGGCGGCGAGCGGAGAATCAAGAAAACGATAACCGGCGCATTGGGATTTGTGCTTGGTTTTACCCTCGTGTTCATGGCTATGGGCGCTCTTGCGGGAACAGTCGGCAGCTTTTTGCGTGAATACCAAACCGGGGTAAATATTGTTTCAGGTCTGGTGGTTATCTTCTTTGGCCTCAACTTCCTCGGAGTTTGCAAACTGAATTTATTCCGGGGCAGCACGCAAAAAATTAATTCCCAAGATATGGGATTTTTCTCAGCGCTGTTATTTGGGATTATTTTCTCCCTCGGTTGGACGCCCTGCGTCGGCGCTTTTCTCGGCTCGGCATTGATGCTAGCTTCGCAGCAGGGTCATATACTGGAAGGAACGCTGCTGCTGCTGACATACTCACTGGGCTTAGGGATTCCGTTTATTCTCAGTGCGGTATTGATTGATTATTTAAAATCAGCATTTAACTGGATTAAGAAAAATTATAAAGTTATCAATATCATCAGCGGCAGCCTGCTTGTTCTGATTGGCATTCTTATGGCCACCGGAATGCTTGGGCGATTGCTCAGCCTGCTGAGTTAAGGAGGTTACCATATGAAAAATAAAAAAATTGCGCTCATAATCACTCTTGTATTTGTCCTGCTGCTGGGTAGCTCTTATCTGCTTTACAATAAGCTGGGCAATGATATTAATCCAGCGCAATTCGAAGCCGAGGATCCTCCCGCCACAGACGGAAATGGCCAACAGGAGAAGAATCTAGCGCCGGATTTTACCGTTTATGACGCCGCTGGCAATAAAGTAAAGCTGTCGGATTATTTCGGCAAGCCTATTGTGCTCAACTTTTGGGCGAGCTGGTGCGGTCCCTGTAGGAGCGAAATGCCGGTGTTTAACGAGAAATATCTCGAGCTAAAGGATGATGTTCAGTTCCTGATGGTCAATATGACAGATGGTAGCCGGGAAACCTTAAAAACGGCAGAAAGCTATATTGAGGGGGAAGGTTTTTCCTTGCCAGTTTTATACGATACCGATATAGCGGCGGCAAACACATACAGCGTATATTCTCTGCCCACCACTTATTTTATCGATGAGAACGGCTATTTGATTGCCCAAGTTCGTTCAGCGATTGATGACGAAACTTTACAAGAGGCCATTGATATGATTTACCAGCAATAAAATTATAGACACAAAGCGGCGGTAAGGAATGAATTCCCTACCGCCGTATTTTTTTGTTCGTATAATATTTCGCACTAAGTATTTCTATAACTTAAACCCAAGATTGGCTAGACATTTAATGCCGCTTACTCACTTTCCAGCTGGCGGCGTTCTTTACTCACTGTAACACGTTTAGCTATAAAGACGCTGATTTCCCACAAGATTAACATGGGGATTAGAATCAATAATTGGGATATTATATCAGGCGGCGTAATAATTGCCGCTAATACGGCTAAGATGACAATAACGTATTTTCGGCTTTTCGTTAGCAGCGCCGGTTTTATTACCCCCAGCTTTGTCAGGAGAAAGACAACCATTGGCAGTAAAAAGACTAAGCCAAAGGGAATTAGAAAACTCATTAAAAATCCGACATATTTACTAATGGTAAGCATTGGTAAAGCGGTATCGCTGCCGGTAGCGACAAAAAAATTGATAGTTAAGGCTAATACCGCAAAATAGGCAAAGCTAACACCGAGCAAAAACAAAAACAAGGAGGAAAAATAGACGATAGCGGAAACTTTGCGCTCATTAGGATAAAGGGCCGGTCGCAGAAAGCGCCAAATGAAAAAGGAAATAGCGGGAAAGGCCGCAATAAAGGCGGCGATAAAAGAAACCTTCATCTTGGTCAGCCAAACCTCAGCCAAGCTGGTATATACAACTTCAATACCTAAAGCATGGATGGGAGAGAGCGCAAAATCCAGTAATTCATCGCAAAAAAGGACAAATATTATAATAAAACAGGCCAATAAGGCAATAACGCAATAGGTCAGAGTTTTACGCAACTCCGACAAATGTTCCATAAAAGCTTGCTTTGTATCCGTCAAAGGCATCACCTTTTCCTTGTGCCAAATTAATCACCCCAATTATTCAGTGGGTGGCTTTTGGACGCTATCGTTATCCCCCGCTGACGAGGAATCAGCCGCAGCTTTCTTCTGACTGGCAGTTTGTTCCGAAGTACCATTCTCCTTTGGGGCATCTTCATCCTTTTGAGTGTTTTCGGCCTTATCGGAACTGCCGACTTCCTCTTTAAAATCCTTAATGCTCTTTCCTAAGGACTTCCCTACGCCTGCTAACTTGGAACCGCCAAAGACAATTAAAACCAAGACAATAATTAAAATAATTTCCCAAGTGCCGAATCTCATAGTAATTCTCCTTTCAATTTACATGAGTACCTTAACAGTATCACTATTGCAATACTTCCCCTCCCCTGGCATTTTAAATTTTGCCAGACGAAGATAAGAAAGTAAGATTGTTGCACCGCTTTTCCTGCCCTTAACTGTTTTTGCCAGGTACAGTAATGGTTTTTTTCGTTGCTTTACTATTATTTTACTTTTTACCATATAATAAACGGCCTGGGAACCAAACCTCAAGATGTTAACTTTTTTCAATGTCGTCGTTCTACCCTTAGTCGTTTTTAAAGGACTTTAAATCCTTTCTCAAGGGCTTTAGGTCAGCTGTTTTTTAAGTAAAATTACTGTTCCTTCACAACAGGGGGTTATAATTCAATTTCATTTTGCCTATTTGTTACAATATTCTTCACGTTCTCAACCGTTTCCTGCTCTGAACTGTTGTTCACATAAGATTTAACATCATACAAAAAATTTTGCACCTTTTTTACTCCCCGCCCCAAAGCGCGGGCCGCTTTGGGCAGATCATCAGGGCCTACACCAAAAATATCAGCAACAAAATAATTACAAGTTCCGGAAAGCTAATATTGAACATAGAACTGAACTTGTTCTCTTGCATTTTCATAACTGGGCGGAACATTGATAATATCCGGGCAGATAACTACAGTTTGGGCCATAGCATATAACTGTCTTTTCGTTTTATTTTACAGTATGCGCTTCGGACTAGGCAATGGTATCAAATACCATTATATCGCTTTTTTTAACATCTATTTTATAAACCACGATACACACTATTTAAACGGCCGCCCAAAAATTAATTTGTCTCTATGGTTAATCTAACGGCGTCGCAATACCGAAAAAACAATACCGAGCACCAGTACGGACCCAACTAAACCAGCTAAAGGATATAGGACGTTAACTAACGTCTTAAAAGGAAAATAGCTGGCAATAAACCCTAAAAATGTTAAAAAGATACAGAGCAGGCGCGATCCCCTGCTGCCGTTTTTACTAAAAATATGCACAGTGCTCCATAGCATGGGTACGGCTGTAGAGTAAATTCCCGCTAAAAGAACTACACTAAACAAGCCGGCCAATGCCGGGGAAACGGATCTGGCTATTTGTAGCACAGGTATATCCGTCCCAATAACCAAAGGAGCCTGGCATAGGAGAGAAAGGGACATTACTATGGCAGTGCCAGCATAAATAGCGGAGCCCCAAAAGCCGCTGGCCAAGGCTGTATTATCATCCGGCATCAAGGCAGCTAAGGATGCGAAAAATCCTGTACCCAACATAATATTGAAGGAAGCATAGAGAAAGCCGCTCATATACCAATAATCTGTAACCCTGGCGATTTCCCTGATTTCCAGCAGAGCAAACAACTCAGACCAAGGCGCCTCCCGCTGGGCTATGCCGCTAAAACCAATGATAAGCATAAATAATATTATTATAGGCCCAATTTTACCGATAATTTTCACTAACCGCTGTAATCCTATTAAAGCGCTAAAGCCAGCCAGAACCGCCATACCAGCCCTGCCCCAGAGTGGGGAAACACCCCAGTATTCTGCGAAAGTGGCGCCGGCCCCAGCTAACATAACCACAAAAATTGAATATAGCAACAACGGCGTATATATTATGGGCAACCAGCTAATATATTTGCCACAATAGCGCCGAAATATTTTTTGCGGCGCATCTAAATTGTAGAGGCAACCGTCCCGCATAATGACCATACAGCAGAATATCAATACCAGGCCAGCTATAAATAGGGCACCCAGGCTGTAACGTCCATAGCCGACAAAAAACTGCATTAATTCTTGGCCTGTAGCAAAACCGGAGCCAATAAGAAAAGCCAGCATTGCCCCGGCATAACTAATAATAATTCTTTTATTTCCCATATCCTACCCCTTAAAAATAATCTGCCTAATTAGCCTTATTTACCAAACTTTTAAGCCTCTATAAAATAACTATACAATTTAAACAATAAAATAC
>DXZC01000100.1 GCA_019415505.1 Peptococcaceae bacterium
AACTGATACTATCCGAAAAGCTGATTTAACAATCGCATCATCGAAAAAGACAACAGGGCATTGTACAATACACTTGCCTTTGCTATGCCCTGTTGTCGGAAAGGAGAAAAGAATTATGACAACAGCAAACAAATTAAATGGGCAGGCAACAAACGAAACTCATCACAGCTCTCTACTGCCGTCTATCCGTAGAGGATATAAAAGACGGGAAAAAGAATACCGAAGATGAGTCCAACTCCATATCCAATCAAAAACAGATATTGCTTGATTACTGTAAAAAGCAGGGATACAAAAACACGATGTTCTTTGTTGATGACGGTATATCAGGTACGAGCTTTGACCGAAGCGATTTTCAGCGTATGCAGAGAATGGCGGAGGAAGGAAAAATTTGCAGGATTATTGTAAAAGACCTTTCCCGTTTTGGGCGTGAACAGGTAGAAGCAGGCAGACTGACGCAGATAGTATATCCGTCGCTCGGTATCACCTTTATATCCATACAGGAAAATGTGAACAGCACCACAGGCGAGGGTATGGAAATGCTTCCTTTTTATAATATATTCAATGAATGGTATGCGGCTCAGACTTCAAAGAAAATCCGTGCCGTATGGCAGTCAAAAGCAGAAAACGGAAAGCGTGTATCTTCTACTGTTCCGTTTGGGTATATGAAAGCCCCTGACGATAAAGAGAAATGGCTGATTGACGAACCTGCCGCCGAGATTGTCAGAAAGATTTACAACCTATGTCTTGCAGGGCGAGGACCGTCACAGATTGCAAGACAGTTGGAGGAAGAACAAATCCTTGTTCCGTCTGCCTATTATGAAAGTATCGGCAGAACACACGCTCAAAAGGTAGGGATAAACTCTTGTAAATGGGATACAAAAACAGTTGTGCATATTCTTGAAAACAGGCAATATACAGGCTGTGCAGTCAATTTCAAAAGCACTACGGTCAGCTACAAGGTGCATAAGATTATCCACAATCCTGTTGAGGATTATCAAATCATTCCGAATATGCAGGAGGCGATTATCAGCGAGGAAAAGTGGCTGCGTGTGCAGGAGCTTCGCTCCCACAAACGCAGACCAGCCGCCACAGGCAGAACAAGTCTTTTTTCGGGATTGGTGTATTGTTATGACTGCGGTGCGAAAATGCACTTTGCCGCCGCAAAAAGTATAACACGAAATCAAGAACACTTCCGTTGTTCTAATTACAAGTCGGGGCGTGGCAGTTGCAGTGTTCACTATATCCGAGATGTGGTGCTTGAAAAAATCGTATATGAAGCCATTAGCGGGTTAGCGGACTTTGCGAAATGCCACGAAACAGTATTTTTATATATGCTTGCAAAGAAAACGAACGCAATGCGGCAAAAGGAATACAAAAGACTTCAGCAGGCGGTGGAACTCGGTAAAAAGAGAATTACCGAAATCGACAGACTGATTGAAAAGGTATTCGAGCAGAACGCAAGCGGCGTACTGTCTGACGAACGATTTGCAAAAATGCTTCAGAATTACGAGAAAGAGCAGAAAGCGTTGACGCAAGAGGTTGCCGACAGTCAGCAGACCTTGCAGGAGTCCAATCAAAAGGTAATGGATTTAAGACTGCTGCTCCGCACCCTGCGTGAAATGACGGATATTACAGAACTAACACCAACCCTTGTAAATTCGCTTATTGAGCGTATTGAAGTCCACAACAACGATAAATCAAGCGGTCATTGCTATGTAAAGGTGGATATTTACTTTACGGCGGTAGGAATGATAGATATTCCTACTGAACAGGAAATCCTTGCTATGATGGAAGAAATACGGGAAAATCCGCAGGACTTCCGTTTTGTAGCATAAGGGCAAAAGGAAACGGTGCAACCCCATTTCTGAGGTTACACCGTACCTTACATAAAAACTTCCTTATAGGGCGTTGCCATTCAGGCTGCCACCTTTTTTTAACCCCGAATAGGGTAAATTTTGTTTTTTAGTGCCTTATTGCCGATACTTCGTTACAAAAAACTTACTCTTGAGAAAATTTTCCATAAATGAAGCGGTTCCGGTAATTACTGGATAGAAGCTGAAAATTTATCCCGTAGTTGTCGTTGTTTACCTCTGGGCTCAATTCATTGAGACAAGTCAAATTGTCCCTTGGCTTTTCCGCTTTAACCCATAATTTTAACTAGGGAAAATTAAAAAATTTGCACCAATTCACTTATACTCCTTCATGTTTTTAAGTTATTTGGGAAACAATAACACTAAAACGGAAAGGAGTTATTTTATGTTAGCAAGCGGAATGATATATGTTATCTTGCTGTTGCTCGCTGCCGTAGTAATCGTGGCTCTGTTGTGCCGTCAGCGCACTGCTGCGCCTGGTCAGGCTGAAGCCACGCCTCAATGTATGGAAAAGCACAGCGAAAAGGAAATAAAGCGTTTAGAAAACCTGAGAAAAATAAGCCTCAACGTACCCTTGGCGGAAAAAACCCGCCCAGCGGATTTCTCGGAAATTATTGGCCAAAGGGATGGGCTTCTCACCCTGGAAGCAGCCCTCTGCGGACCTAATCCCCAACATGTTATAATTTACGGACCTCCCGGCGTTGGCAAAACTGCCGCCGCCCGTTTGGCCCTGGATAAGGCCAAAAAAAGCAAGGGCACGCCCTTTAGAGAGGACGCCAAAATGGTGGAGATAGACGGCGCCACCTCAAGATTTGATGAGCGCGGTATCGCTGACCCTCTAATGGGTAGCGTCCATGACCCAATCTACCAAGGCGCCGGTTCCTATGGTCAAGCTGGTATTCCCCAACCAAAGGAGGGGGCGGTAAGTAAAGCCCATGGCGGTATCCTCTTCATAGACGAGATTGGGGAGCTTCACCCGATACAACTCAATAAGCTTCTAAAAGTTTTGGAGGATCGAAAGGTAATCCTGGAAAGCTCCTATTATCAGGCGGAAAACGATAAGTTTCCCAAGCATATACACGATATTTTTCAAAACGGACTACCGGCGGACTTCCGCCTTATAGCCGCTACGACCAGAAGCCCGGAGGAATTACCGCCTGCCTTGCGTTCCCGCTGTGTGGAAATTTTTTTCCGCTCCCTATCACCAAAGGAATTGGAGCGCATTGCCCAAAACAGCGCCGAGCGCTCCGGCTTTGCCCTCAATGAAAAGGAAGCTGAGGTAGTGGCAGCCTATGCCGCCAATGGTCGGGAAATTGTCAACATGGTGCAGTTAGCCGCCGGTCTTGCCCAGCAGGAAGCCAGAAACAATATTATGCGCCAGGATTTAGACCGCGTTATAAACCAGGGACACTATAGTCCTCATTTAGAGCGCAAAATGCCCAAGGACGCTAGAGTAGGCCGGGTGGTAGGACTGGGAGTAGGGCAGGGGGGCGAAGGCTCTATTCTGCCGGTAGAAGCTCTGGTGATGGCCGGAAAAGGCGACCATTTAATTTCCGGTATTGTCGATGAGGAAGAACTGGGCGGCCACGGCCATAAGCTGATTCGCCGGAGTATGGCGCAAAATTCTTGGGAGAACGTCATCACAGTGCTCAAGCAAAAGGTGCAAGCGGATTGGGAGCATCTTGACTTTCATATCAGTTTTCCCGGCGGCGCTCCTGTAGATGGACCGTCAGCTGGCGTTACTATGGCAACGGTACTATACTCCGCCCTAGAAAATAAAAAAGTTGATAATAATACCGCCATGACCGGGGAAATCTCCATTCACGGCGATGTTTTACCGGTAGGTGGAGTTACCGCTAAAATAGAAGCAGCTAAAAGAGCCGGTGCAAAACGGGTTATAATTCCCATTGACAATAATCAAGAGCAATATGCCGAAATGGGAGTGGAGGTAATCCCCGTTGCCAACTTCGACCAAGTCCTAGATTTGGTAATCTAATTGGTATTTAGTTGTTAAGCAGCTAAAATAAAAAAGACCGCCCCAGGTACCCTGACCTGAGGCGGCTTTTTTTAATATTATTTTAAACCTGCTCTTTCCTTAAACCGGTCAACGCAGTTGATTGGTATATCCAGAATTTCCGCAATGCGGAATTTGGCTTCCATGTTGATTGGTTCGCCGTCAGCTGGTTGCAACAAGCCTAAACCCAGTTTTTGCCGCAATTCGGTCATCACGGCCACGTCGCTGAGGTCTATTACACTAACCCCTAATTTTTCCGCCACATATTCCTTAGCTTCCTTGATTTTCCAGCCTTTGGCTAGCTGTACCCGTAATACCAAATCTCCGGCATTGCGTATGCCGCACATTCCCGCCGCCAGCTCGTGAGCACATTCCAAGCCTATGGGATCGCCCACGCCTACCTAGAATCCGTCTACCTTGGCTATTTCCACCAGAGCCTTATCAATGCGGCTGACAGCGTCTAAAGCCGGATTATCACTCATCGGCATAGCGCATACTCCCATGCCTACATTGGCGTGAACCGGTATATCCGCAGCATCGGTACAGGCTTGTAAAAAGGTGCAAACCCTGGCGAGGTTCCAGGCTAAGGAGAAATTGGTGTTGGTATTTACCACAGCTCCGAAAATGGACGCCCCGGCCTGCTGGCAAACTTTTACTTGCTGATGAGGGTAAAGACCCGCTAAACGTGTGCCCTTATATTCTAGCTTGCCGTGCATACCCAGAACAAATTCCCCGGCCATACCGATTTCAATACCTAGGTTAGGGCATTTTTCTTTAATAATTTCCACGGCCTTTAAGGCGGCGAGGAAATCAGCGTCGCCAGAAGCTCCGCTGGTATCAAAATTAAGGGCGTCGGCTCCTACGGCATACATGCCTTCCGCTACATAAACTATGTCCTTAACCGCGTGTTCAATGGCTTCCTCCTGGGCTTCCCAGGCTTCCTTGATTTTCCCCTGGGGCAGTAGCTCCGCCCAGTTGCCTACTGGACCGTCTGGTTTGGTATAAATACCTAGATTTGTCATAGCGCCAAAGAAAACCGGCATTACTGACTGGGTAAGGCAAAGCTGCATTTGGGAAGCTTCATCGTGCATCACCGCTTTGGCTGCCTTATAACAGTAGTCTATCATGCCAATATCTACAGAGTCATTGCCAAACCCCCGCTCGTGAACTTGCACTGCTGTAATTCTATCCATGGCAATGCTGGCATTATAGTTCAGCTTAGTTGAGCCGGAATCAGAGGTTGTCACTATTTCCTGCCCTAGCTCCACCCCCACCATATTGCCTGGCATGGTAATTATCTTAAACAGCCTTTCCTGATCCTCAGTGCTAAGGGCGGGAATATTACCTCGATCTGCAGCGTCAGCCGCGCCATCGGCAATATCCTGGCGTATTTCTTCCGCTGTCATTTCTATGCGGTAACCGTCCCCCATACGAGTAATAAATTTATCCATATTGCTACCTCCTTTGCAATAGAGCTTATAATATCCTCAATAAAAATAAAGTGAGCGAAAAAGGTGTAAAGCAGCTTGACTTCTCGCTTGGTCCCTTTAATTGTAGCTGTTATGCCCGCTCGGATATTGTGTCTATGATTTTGTTAAAATGCAAATTTTATGCCATAGAATATTGTGTCATCAAAAAACAGCGGTAGATTCTTTATGATTTCAAGAATATCCGCTGTTAAATTATTGTTGTTAAGTTAAAAATATTAATTACTCTTTAGGAGGGTACAATGAATATAGGGGTCAATAGTGTATCATTTTAAAACAACTGCGGCACATTTAAAGGTCAATAATGACACAGTAATGATACAAAATAGTACAAGGCTGGTAAACTGCTTACTCCAGAAGTTCCAACTGTTTTAAGCGGCGGTAGAGGGTGGAGCGGGATAAGCCCAAGGCTCTGGCGGCGGCGCTAACATTACCCTTATTACCTTTTAAGGCGGACATTAGGCGTTCTTTTTCCAACTCAATTTCTATATTTTTACTATGGCTGCGGATAGCCTCTAAGGATAGGGCCTGTGTCCCGGCTCGTTCTCTGCCATCCTTCGCCTGGTCCTTCTGTTTTTGGTGAGGTTGGTAGTTCAATATGTGCTCCGGTAAATATCGCAATAAAAGCTCCTGCCCGTCAGAGAGGTAGAGCATACGCTCCGCCACATTCTGTAATTCCCGCACATTGCCGGGCCAGTCGTACCTCACCAAGGCTTCCAATACTTCTGGGTCAATATGCTGTATAAATTTTTCTGAGGAGCAACCCCGCCGGAGAAAGGTACTAAATAGGAGGAGAATATCTTCCTTTCGTTCGCACAGGGGCGGGATATGGAAATTAATAACATTAAGCCTGTAATAGAGGTCCTCTCGAAAGTTCTTTTCGGTAACCTCATGTAAAAGGTTGCGGTTAGTGGCGCAAATAATGCGCACATCTATGGGGATTTCCCTGTCTCCGCCCACTCTGGTAATTACCTTTTCCTGCAATACCCGGAGCAGGGCAATTTGCTGGTCCATGGGCATATCGCCAATTTCGTCTAAAAACAGGGTGCCACCGCAGGCCAGTTCAAATTTCCCCGGCTTACCGCCTTTTTTGGCGCCGGTAAAAGCTCCTTCAGCGTAACCGAACAATTCGCTGGCCAACAGCTCCCTGGGAATAGCGCCGCAGTTAATGGCCACAAAGGGGCCGTTCCGCCTGGGGCTGCTGCTGTGTATAGATTGAGCGAATAACTCCTTACCTGTACCGCTCTGGCCTTCAATTAGAATTGTACAATCACTGTTGGAGCCTTGTTTGGCCAAGGCAATAGCGTCCTGTAAAACGGCGCTGTTCGTGACGATATCAGCAAAGGTAAAGCGCGATTGAGCGCCGCTCATTTTATTGACCATGTTGCGCACCTGGTCAATGGGCTTTAAAACCAGAATGCCTTTGTTGGGGCCTTGATTATCCCCTTTTAAGGGCATGCCGGACACGACAAAGGTCAGTTGCCCCAGTTTCTTGGTGATACAGTGCATTTCCACGTCAGCAAAGGGGGTCTTTGAACTCACTAGGCGGTTTATGACATTATTGTTGTTACCCATTATAAGCTGACTAAAAAATACGCCGATATCGTAGGCGGCAGTTTGCCACTTACTTTCCGGTCCGTAATTTAAAAACTCGCAAGCGCCGTTGGAATCTACTACGATTATACCCTCGCTTATGCCTTCTAAAATATTTTGCAAGTAGGTATTTACCGTTATAAGCTCAGCATTGGCATTTTCTAACTCCTCAGTGCGCTCGTCAACAGTGTTTTGCAGCTCTTGTTCTAAATTCTTATAATGGGTTATATCGTGCCCCACGTCCTGATATTCAATTATCTTGCCGTCAGCGTCATAAAAGCCGCGTCCCACCCCTTCTATCCAGCGGACAGAGCCATCGCTACGCTTAACGCAATACTCGTAGTGGTAGACTGGATTTTCCACACTAATACCGTTGATCAGCTCCAGCACCTGTTCATAATGGTCCGCGTCTAGCAGGCTCATAGTATTTCTGCCAATTAAGTCTTTGGCTGTGCATTCGTTGAGTTCACACATGGCCTCGTTGACATAAGTGAGAAGAAAGTTAGGGTCGGAGCGCTCTACAAATTCCGTCATATTTTCTAAAATGGAGTCATATTGAGCCTTGCGCAGCTCCAAACCACGGTTGGCCCGGCGCAAATCCTCAATAATCTTTAATGCGTCAGGTAAGTTATCTGGCAAATCAGGGGATTTAGCGGTTCTTTTATTATCAGCGCCCATAACTTTCCTCCTTCAATTATATAAATTGTTTGGGAGTGGCGGATGTCAATTAAGCAATTTTAAAATTGAGCTAATTACTTCCTTAATTTACAGTATAGGGGTGATAAAATACTTTGTCAATGTATTGCCTTGTTGGGTTTATCTTGTGTATCTTTAAATACCTTAACGGTAAAAATAGGTGTAGTGAAATTTACGGCAGGTGTTTAAAGATAAAAGGCGAATAATTTTTAATGAGGTGTAATATGAATAAAATTCTTTTAGTTGACGGTAGCAACGTTTTACATAGAGCTTATCACGGCTTACCCCTTTTAAAAACCTCCACTGGCCAATATACCAACGCGGCTTACGGTTTTATGATTATGCTGCAAAAAATATTGGATCAGGAAAATCCTAGCCATGTCGCCATTTGCTTTGATAAGGGCAAGAATACTTTTCGGCATCAACAGTATCCGGCATATAAGGGGCAAAGAAAGCCCCTTGACCCTGAGCTTATAGAGCAGTTCCCCTTAATTCGGGAGGTTCTGTCCCTCAACGGTTATTGT
>DXZC01000101.1 GCA_019415505.1 Peptococcaceae bacterium
AATTGAAATATCACCACTTCCCAGGGGAGCGCATTGACGGTAACCAACAATCCACAGTATTTGCGAGCCAATGGCTAATAGTGGGATATTATCCCGCTCTGAAGCTGGTATTTTTTCATCAATCAGGAAATCGCTGAGTTTTTTTCTGCCCCCATTAGGCAAATAAAACCAATCGCCCCGCCGTCTATTGCGTAAGGTCAGCGAACCTGTAAAGGTTGAGCTGTCCAGAACAGCCCGGTTATTCCTGTTGGGCCGGGCGCCATCCTCCAGCTTGACTTCAACCTGAAGCTGTAATACGGGTACTTGGGTTACTTCCCCCAGGGACAAAACCGCCGACCATTCACCTAGACCCTGAACAGTACCACGGTAAAATACCAGAGCTGTGCCATTTTGTTCAGCTACGGCGTTTTGCGCCCAATAATGTTTTTTGCCCGTGTTAAGTCCTATAATTTTATCCGCCGTCCGAAAATCCACGGGACAATCCATGCTCTCTGCTATTTTCCTTACCACCCGGCGCACAATTCCTTTATCCACCATGGCGGCGGATTTATTGGGCAATAACAGACTGTTGCCGCAACGCTGCACCTCGTTTGCGTAAAAGGAGGCGACCAATGAATCCAGGGCTTGCTCGTCATCTGTTGCTATATCGCCTAAACGGCATAAAGCAGCGGCAATTTGCGGATTTATATCCTGTAATAGCGGCATAACCTCACAGCGAATTTTATTGCGGGTGTAGACAGTATCAGAGTTAGATGAATCTATAGCGTATTCAATATTATGCTTAGCGCAATAAGCCAATATCTCAGATTTAGTAATACATAAAAAGGGACGACCCACGCCATTATCCCGTGGCATTATGCCCCTTAAGCCCCTTAAACCGGAGCCACGCAATATATGGGCTATAATAGTCTCCGCCCGGTCGTCTTTATGGTGGGCCGTAAGTATTAAGTCCCGGTTTAAACCCCGAAAAAAGTCATAGCGCACTTGCCGACCGGTTTCTTCCAAACCCTGCTTGCGTTGGCTGGCCACCGCCGCGACATCGACGTCGACGCTAAGAAAATCAACACCCAGCCGGCGGGCAAACTGGCCAACTAATTTTTCCTCGGCTTTAGCTTCCGGCCGCAAACAATGGTTTACATGGGCAATTACATATTCAAATTGGGGATAATTACGAACCATAAAATGAGCTAAAGCCAAAGAGTCGGCTCCCCCGGACACCGCCAAAACAAGGGACTTGGCGTTCTCCAATATATTATTGTCCTCAATAAATTTTTTTACTGTTTCTTCCATAATTCCACCGGGATTCTCTAACGTGGTTCTTCAAAAAAATAGAGTTGACTAGATATGTCAACTCTTATTATTCTCCATTTCCTCCGGTTTTACCTGCCCAAATAGACTAAATAATCTAATTACCATAGGTTCATTTTTCCATTATTACTACGGTTACTGTGATATCGTCCTTAGCTCTGCCGCCAGAAAGAGCCACCGCGCCGCTTAAAAGCCGCTCCGCTATGGTTTTAGGTGATTCTTTGGCGCTCTCATTTAAGGTTTTAGTTAACCACAATTCCATTTCTTCCGAATCCAATCCCGTTTCCATGAGGCCGTCGCTGGCCATTACCAGAATGTCGCCGCAATTCAGGGACTCCGTAAAGACTTTAGGCTCACCGCCGGACTCATAACCCAGGGGCAAGCTGTTACCGGCCACTACCTTAACGCCAATTCCAGGCGAACAAATATAGGAGGGCGCAGCGCCTAACTTAACAAATTCCGCTTGGCGTTTATAGCGGTCGATCAAACAGATATCAGTAGTAGCGTAAACTTCCTGGTCCTTATGGGCCAACATCATATAGTTGACCATAGCGGCGGCGAAGGTTTCATCAAAGCCGGAAATCATAACGTCTTTCACCAGCGCCGTAACCTTCTCGGACTCTTGCCGCGCCTTTTCACCGCTACCCATGCCATCGCTAATTAAATAACAGCGCTTGGCGTCGGAGAGGAGAAAGTCGCTGCTGCAATCACCGGAGATGCCATTATCCTCCTTAGATTTTTGCAGGGAATAGCTATTTAAGGAAATGCCGCCCAGGGAGAAAAAGCGGCATTGGCACGTAGCGCCCTTTTCTTTAGCGCACTCAAATTCCTGTAGGCGAAAACGCTTACCGGTCAGCTCCTCAATGGCGCTGGCCACCGGCCGGCCACAACGTCCACCGCCGCCACAGTGGCGTATTTTTAAATCTAAATCCAGGTGATTTTCCTCAACTGCCACCAGATTAGTGTAATCTACCGGGAAATCATTGTTTCGCAGGGTTGTGCTTAAACGAGTGTCCAGAGTGCGGCGAAATTCCACATAATCACCGAGGTTCGTTTCTATTTTAGTCAGCAGGTTAACTGTATTGTCTAGCTGGCTTAAAGCCAGGGAACGTCCGGACATGGTTTGATGTTGATAAAAGGCGTTGCTTTTATACATTTCGTAAAGACAGTTGATAGAGGCAACAATTTCCTTACGGTGGGAGCAACGTTTTTTAAAGGTTTCGGGAGCATCCCGGCTATAGAGGACACCCCTAGCCTCTACTGAGGCAAACATAGTCATAATATCTTTATAAGTATCATAGAAGTCCGTTTTCCAGCAAATATCCTTGAGGCTGCAATCACTGCAAACTGTTCTGGAAATATGGGCTAAAATACTTTCAATATTCTTTTCCTTGGGATTCTCCTCTTTTTGGTAGGCTGAATCTAAGGCTGAACGTAAAGTCGTCAGAGCTTCTCCGGCAGCCTTTAACCGCACACCCACATAAGCGTCGCTATTATAATTTTTCGGAGCATTAATTTTTACTGCGCCGGTACTTAAAAGATCCTTACCGCGAAATAACACTTTATCCGGTATGGCAAAGAGTAAAGCGGCGCCAATTAACGAGGCCAGCACTGAATTCATAATAAGAGAGGTGTTGAGCAAATAAAAGGTAAGAACCAAGTTACCCGCTAAAAAACCAATGATTACGCCAAACTTGCCAAAGCGGTGGAATACGCCCCCCAATAAGCCGGAAAAGGCGAATAAACCCAAGGCCGAAGGAGAGGTTGTCCCGGCCAGAGAGGGAATTATACCCATAATGGCCCCGGCGGCCGCGCCGCCGCCTGCTCCCCCCACCAATGCTCCGAGAAGCACCACTAAGCGCATGGCTATTTCACTTAAAGGCATGGTGAAGATAACAATGTGTTCCAAGCCCATAATAACGCCGGTGGCTAACAAAAAATTGCATAGGATCTCCTCCCAGGAGGGTTTTTCCATAAAGGTAAAACGCTGCCATGTTTCCAATGTTGATAAAAATACCAAGGATAGGCCCCCCGACAAGATGCTTTCCACAAAGGTGACTATAAGGAGGAGATCCGATATGCCAGAAAAAACCAAGTAAATGCCACGCACCGCCAAAACAACGGCAAAAACCGTCAGTGGCAAAAGGTATTTAACTTTGGCATGAGGCGGGTTATAAATGCCAAAAAACACCACCAGTAAAAGAAGTATGGCAGCATAGACTACAGGGGTTTCAGTCCAAAGCGCCGTACCGGCTAAAACCGGAATAAACTGTACAAGCACTCTACGCCTGTCCCACACTGCCATGGCCGCTAACCAGCCAACGCCACAGGGAAATACGCTTTCCATAAAGGAGGCTCCGCCCAGAAGGAACCCAATTATGGCAAAGAACAAACTTTTCCATTCTAAATTATAAGAGATAAATCTTTTAAAATCCGATGTTGAAGATGATTTTCTTTTTCTTTCGGTTTCCGTTTGCTCAAAAGCATAAAATTTCATATGTTCTGTCATTTCCCTCGCTCCTTCAATTACTGTCACCATTATACGACAAGGCATATGAAAACTATGTCGCAATGGGTTGCGTAGAACAAGAACTTTACGACAGATTAGGCTAAATTAACTGATTTTTTTGCCCTTTTTCCGGCAAAATACAGGTTGATTTTTTCCCCTCCCAGCACATAACCTTGGGAAAAATCGACAATTTAGCTTACCGGTTTAACTTAAAAAAGATTTTTTATTACTCTAGAGCGCTTAGCTTTATGTCTTTCTAAATTTATACTGCTTTACTCCCTGATGGGCTTTAGGCTTTATAAAATACGAACTTAGTACCTACGCATAGCAATACCACGCCTAATACCCGCCACCAGGAGAAGGGTATTTTTTCCGCCCCAAAAAGACCAAAGGTATCCACAATGAGAGCCACTACAACTTGGAAAAGGATGATTACAGCCGTGGCATTGCCAACGCCCAGGGCGGACATGCCGTAAATCACTCCGAAGATGATAACGGCGCTTAAAATACCGCCTAAATAACCATAGATCGGTATTTCCCCTATTTTAGACCAATCTCCCTTACCAAAGCCTAAAAGCAAGACTAGACCAATAGTAGCGGCTCCCACCAAATGAACTAGCAGGGTATTTTCCGCTACGCCGATAACTTTGCCAGCCGCTGTGTTAAAGGTTCCTTGCAGAGCCATGGCAGAGCCTGCCAAGGCAGCTACAACAAAGGATAGTATACCGTTCATAAAACCACCTATATAATTTCTCTTTCCTGTTTACTCTAAAGTTTTTCCTCTTTTGCCAGGTTATATTCTATAATCCTGAAAAAAATGGTTAAACTAACAGCAGAACCGCCGTAAAGTGGTATAATCCAGCAACCAGGCGGCAAAATCTATTTTACTGCAAAGGAGGAAACCTTATGACCATAGCTGCTGTGACGGTAGGAAAAACTATCTTGCTCTTTTTATTTACGTTACTTTGCTTCCGCCTGATGGGCTACCGCTCCTTAGGTGATATGGAACCGCTGGATTACGTTATTGTGTTAGGCATTGGTGAAATAATGGGTTCCCCCTTAGGAGACACCCAGACCGGCATAATTTTACCCATGATAGCCATTGCTACTTTAACAATCTTGCAAATTGGCGCCTCGGCGCTGTATGCGAAAATGCCCAAGGTAGAAAAAGTAATGGAAGGTAAACCCATACCCGTAATCCGCAATGGTAAAATACTAAAAAAGAACCTAACAACCAACCGCATAGATATGGAGGCTTTAATGGAGGAATTGCGTATTAAGGGCCTGCGAGACGAAGGCGATGTAGATATAGCTAATTTAGAACCGTCAGGCCGCTTCAGTGTAATACTAAAGAGCGAGGCTACACCTGTAACGCCCCGTTTTTTTGGGGAGAGCTCCGCTTTTTACATAGCTAGCCACGGTAATATAGATCCCTGGGCTTGGAATAATAGCGGTCTTACTGAGGAAACAGTATTGGATTATTTACGAAGCCAAAACATTACAAATTGGTCACAAGTAGACACTTTGATTTATAAAGGGGGAAATTTCTTTCTAAAAAAGCGGGAATTTTAAAAATTTTCCATTTAGTACTTGACATTTGTCCAAATTTATATGATAATATATTTCGCTGTGGCGGTGTAGCTCAGTGGTCAGAGCACTCGGTTCATACCCGGGGTGTCACTGGTTCAAATCCAGTCACCGCTACCATCTGGCGCGTTGGAGAAGCGGCTTAACTCACCAGCCTTTCACGCTGGCATTCAGGGGTTCGAATCCCCTACGCGTCACCAAAAAATGACGTGGACGTGGAGTGCACTATGTCCATATCACCAAGAAGAAAACTCCCCTAGAAATAGGGGAGTTTTCGCGTTTTATGCAAGTTTTTTGCGTTACCGTATTGCTTTTGGCTTAAAATCATGGACCAATTTTTGTGAGGTGTCATTTTCGTTTTTGGTGCTACGAAATGCTATCCGTGTCAAAAATGGTGCATCCCGTATTTTTAGGGAAACGATTTTTGTTTGTTAGTCAGTATCCAAAGTAATAGTTTCGCCATCCGTGGTCTGGATATCTATCCACCCATTATCGTAAAATGTAACGGTCTCAACAAGCTCTCGCCAAAGCTCGTTTCGTTCCGCGTCATTAGCCCAGTGAGAAATTTTTAGCTCATTTAACATCTTTGCGAAAATCGTCCAGATGTCCTCCTCGCGAAATATCGGTGAACTACACCGCTCGTCTTATCTGCTGGACTATCTTTGCTTCATCCGGGATAACGACAAGTTGGCCATCTACCAAATCATATTCTAACATCCTACCCACCCACGGCTGGCCTTGTTCGAACCGCTTCTTAATCCGCCACTTCTGGTTCTCGCTGGCGGAGCGGGCTTCTTCCTCGACATACATCGCAAGGAGCGTAAGCAGTAGTTCCCCGTCCGGGGATATAGAGTGCATGTTTTCCTTCTCAAAATAAACATCGATCCGCAAGCTTTTAAGCTCACGGATCGTCTCAAGTAGTGCCACAGTATTCCGGGCAAAGCGGGTGATAGATTTGGTGATGATGAGGTCTATTTTTCCGGCACGACAATCCTGTAGCATCCGCTGGAACTCCGGACGCTCTACTATAGTGCCAGAAATAACGTTGTCTGAATAGATCCCCACGAGTGTACATTATGGCTGCGATGCAACGTATTCCGCATAATAATCCGTCTGTGATTCCAGCGAATGAAATGCCGCATCTTTATCTGCGGACACTCGCGCGTAAGCCGCTACACGGATAAGTTCCGGCTTTTTAGGCGCGGCTGGGATTCCCTCTATCTTCATTCCTTTATCTTGCATTATATGCCTCCTTCCTGCCTGCGGGTATCCGAGGCAGTCCAAGCATAACTCCAAACCGCAAGAAAATCCAGTCTTTTTATAATCTTTTATACTGCGATAATTTGTCTCCTTCTTATTGTGCGGGACAGTGTAGCACACTTCTCCCAAAAACGCAAGCATGAACGAAAAGGCAAAAAGCAGGGCTGTGGAAAAACCTGTGGAAAACTTTTCCGTCAAAAGTGCTAAGAAGCACGATACCATATCATTTTCGTTACCCTAATGCAAACATTTACCCCTGTTAGAGCCTTTCGCATCTCCCATCGTTTCGCTTTGACTTTAAAAGTCAGACAACGCCGAAACAAAGCCAACCTTTCGCTAGCAAAGGATGTGGCTCTATCCCCTTACAGGGGATAGCTTCCCTCTGCGGCGGGGGCATTTATTTTATAGCAGATCGTTCAGAAGATTCATGCATTTTGTTTTCTGCTGCAGGTTTGCGCTGCCATACACATTCAAGGTGAAAGATACGTTCTTATGCCCGAGAATTTCAGAAAGCGACTTGACGTCAAACTCCGGGATTTCTATTGCCCGGACAGCAAATGTGTGACGGATTTCATGAAATTTGACTTTTTGCAATTCATTCCGTTTCAGGAAACGGATGAAGAACTGACGGTAAGTGCGTGGCTCTGTTGGCTTGGTCTTTCTAGTCAAAAAATAGTGATTGGGGTTGTCCGTATAAAACTTCTGAATGATATTCATTAGAAGCGACGGAACTGGGATCGTCCTTAGCGAGGTCTTTGTTTTCGGAGGACCGATGTGCAGATATGATGTTTCTTTCTTCTTATCGTAGATACGTTGGACTGTCTTATTTACCGAGATAGTTTTGTCGCTGAGCGAGATATCCTTCATCTGCAAACCGCACAGCTCCCCAATCCGCACGCCGGTAAACAGTGCGACAAGAATACCAGCGGTTTTTCTGTTCAAGTCCATATAGATGCACTGTATTAGAGCCTGTTCCTGATCCTTCGAGAGTGAAATTACTTTCTTGACCCCCAGTTCCTTCGGATATTCGATTAAATCCCAGTTCAGCAGCGGAATCAATCTTTCCTTATAGGCGTACTCCATAGATAGCCGAAGAACGAGAATCACGTCGCGGATCGTTTTCACGGTCAGACCGCCAGATTCATCCAATCGCCCGGATTCGTGAAGATACGAGATGTAGCCTTGGACATCCGTCTCGGTAATACTGCTGATTTTTCGCTTGCCGAAATACGGAATTAAATGATTTTCCGCAATCAGCGTAAAGCTGGCATAAGTCGAGGGAGTAATCATCGGTTTCTTGTGATTCAGCCACTCATTAACCAGCGTCTTAAATTGTGTATTGTTTGTCATTTTAAACACCTCCATAGACATTATCTAATGGAGGTGTTCAATCGGGAAATTTAATCCTCAAGTAACGGTCTTGAGAATCGCCCGAAACTAAGGTTCCCGGGGTTTGTA
>DXZC01000102.1 GCA_019415505.1 Peptococcaceae bacterium
TTTTCACCCGGCGGAGTTAAGGCAAAGTACGGCTCCGGCTCCAGGAAATCGCAGGCCAGCAAAGCGGAATCTATGGCCTTATGCAGCGATTCCTTAGACAGCATGCTGCCATAGGAAAAACCTAAAGCGCCATTTTTTAATAAACGCACGGAAAAGCCCAGGTTTATGGCAATGCCAACGTCCTTCAGCTCCCGTTCGCCCCAAACCACACGCCTAGTTTCACCTTGGCTCACAAAAAGCTCACATTGCTCAGCGCCATTTTTTAAGGCATAAGCCAGAGCATTGTCCAGCAAAAAATCAACCTTCATTAGGCAGTACCTCCCACAATAACATCGGTTAATCCCAGTGTGGGCTGGGCGTCTCCCACCGGCACCGATTGGCCGCCCTTACCGCAGGTACCAATGGCAAAGCCCAAATCAGAACCTACAGCGAAAACAGAGTTGAGGACTTTAGGGCCATTGCCAATGAGGGTGGCGTTTTTTACCGGGTAAGTGAGCTTACCGTTTTCAATGATATAACCCTCAGATACCTCAAAGACAAAGTCGCCATTAGCGGTATTTACTTGTCCACCCCCCATTTTTTTAACAAAAAGACCTCGGTGAGTATCGGCCAAGATTGCTTCAGGCTGGTCTTGACCGGGGGCAATATAAGTGTTACTCATGCGCACTTGGGGCACGCAACGATAGCTTTCACGGCGTCCGTTACCGGTAGACTCGCAACCAGCCAAGCGCGCTGAGCGAATGTCGTACATATATTGGCGTAAAACGCCGCCTTCAATTAAAACATTTTTTCTACCGGGCTCCCCCTCATCATCCAGGGTGTAAGAACCGTATTTGCCCGCTAAAGTGGCGTCGTCTATCACGGTGATTTTCGGAGAAGCCACAGTTTTACCTAATTTCCCGCCATATACAGATAAACCCTTGGCAATATGGTCCCCTTCCAGGCCGTGGCCACAGGCCTCATGGACCATAGTACCACCGGCGGTAGAGGAAAGTATCACCGTCATAGGGCCTGAAGGAGCGGGTTTGGCGCCGAGAAGCAGCAAAACCCTATTGGCAGCTTCAGCTACCTTGGCCTCCAGGGTAGGGGCGTCCCAGGGGGTAGTGGTACAAGTATCTCCCAAGGTGGCAATCGCAGTTTGTAGTTGGCCGTCTTTTTCCCCGATTACTTTGACAAAAAAACGCTGACGGCGGTGGGAATTCATAACAAAACGCCCCTGGCTATTACCAATGAGCGTATTTTTCCGGCCCAAACTACAGCTTAAAACTACCTGCTTGATTTCAGGAGCTAAAGAGCGGCCATATTCATTTACTTGTCTCATAGTTTGCCCTAAAGCTTTAAGCTCTAATTCAGGGCTGGCCTCGCCGTCATATTGCGGGGTCAACGACTTAGGAACCTCAGCAAAAACGCCACCTTTTACCGCCTCCCCTGCTTTAGCGGCCAGTTCTTTTAAAGATTGGATACTCAAATCACTGGTATGAAAATAGGCGGAAAAATCGCCCTTTAAGATTCGCAAGCCGGCGCCGGAACTTTCACCACTATAAAAACGCTGTATACGGCCTTCTTCAGAACCGATTACACCGTTTTCCGTTTCCGTTACATATAAATCAGCAAAATCGCCGCCTTTCCTGAGAGCTATTCGCAAAATAGCGGCGATATCTTCCCTACTCAAGTTTATCACTTCTTAAACTCATACTCCTTTAAAATTATATCAGCAGTTTCTTCCATACTTAAACCACTGGTATCCACAATGATATCGGCATATTTTTCGTACCGCGGCAATCCCTCCCGGTAATATTTAGCCACCAGCTCCCTTAACGGCCCTTTTTCCGCAAAAGGCTTGGTACCGCGCCGGGAGAGGCGTTCCACAATGGTGGCTTCATCCGTTTTTAAAAAAATAAAAATACCGTTATTCTTTAAAATAGATACATTCTCATCTTTGTCTATAAAAGTACCGCCTGTAGCTATAACGCAATTTTCCCGGGGAGCTAAGCGGTTAAGAACCAGCTTTTCCTCGGAACGAAAGCGTATTTCACCATACTTTTTGGCTATTTGACCTACTTTTAGACCGGTAGCTGTTTCCATTTCCCGGTCTGTATCAAAAAAATCATATTCTAAAGATTCGCTTAAAAACCGCCCCATAGCAGTTTTACCGCTGCCCATGAAGCCGGTAAGGACAATATTTTTCATGATTCGCACCCGCTTTCCGCTGATAAGTAACGATGTAAAGTTTTATTCAACTGCCAAGCACCTTAGCTGCTACAGATTGCCAGCCCGCTCAATGCAACGCTTCGCTAAATTGGCAATAATAGGCCCGCTCCTGTAATTGAATGCTCAGGCTAAAGGAATTATGCTTCGTTTTTCAGAAAATATTTCCTGAGCTGTATCAATTAAAGCAGCGGCTTTAGTTGAACCTGCAGCAAATATTTGCCAACCGCCTCGATGCGCTTTTTCTACAATTTCATTATATGCAGAAAAACCCATGAAATACCTTTACGGCCTTGTTTTCTATGCTTTATTCTCAATTCAAGTCTGATCCCGGCGTTGCCTTCTGGCAATGGAACGGTAAATCATCCTTTCAAAATTCCGGTTAAATCTAGTTATCCAGAGCTCATTTTTATTAATTGGCTCCACCACTATTGTATAGAAACCCATACGATTACCGCAAAGAATATCGGTAATCAACTGGTCGCCAACTAAAGCTGTGGTCTCAGCCTTGGCGTTCAGCAGCTTCATAGCCCGCTTCGCCCCATTGCTAGTAGGCTTTTTGGAGCGGGCGATAAAGGGTATGCCCAACTTTTCCGACACTGGGGTTAAACGCTCTTCATTATTATTGGATAATATGGCCATGGCAAAGCCCATGGCTTTAGGAATTTCAAACCAGTCAATAGTTTCCTGGGTTAAACCCTGGGAATTATAAGGCACTATGGTATTGTCAACATCAAAAAGTAAATTTTTAATGCCTTGAGCTTGCAGCGCCTCTAACGGCAAAGCCTGTAAATCCTTAACCATAAGATTCGGGGTAAACATCTTCATAAGTTACTGTTACCTCTTAGTTTATTTCTTATATTCCACTTCCATTATAACCCAAGAGGCCGCCGTATTCAATGGATAGAGTAAAATAACCTTTCTCTAAAGATAAACCCCCGATAAAGACCATAAAAAGCGCCCCATAAAGCCATAAACAATCTTTTCCTTTAATGGCGGGAAAAGCTTTTTAAGTGCCACCTTATATTATTTACCCCAGGTGAGGATTATTATTACACCAAGAATTCCGCCGCTAGACCTAATATAACCCCTAAACAACTACTCTAGGGCGTGTTGGTCAATATCAGATGTTAGGTTTAACAGGGGCAATATTATAGCGTAAATTAAGGCGACACTTTACCCTAACGCGTTACAGTAAAATATAGGCGTAGCTTTCTTGAGCTACGCCTAAACAAAAATCAAGTTAAAAGGTTGACGAACCGACTAAATTACAATAGAATATTATCTTTTCGCCAACTCCTCTTTAAGCATTTTATTGAGGGAACCAGGGTCAGCCTTGCCCTTGAGCTCTTTCATACATTGGCCAACCAAAAAGCCCAGAACCTTTTCCTTGCCGCCCTTAAACTCCGCAACGGTTTTGGGATTATTATCCAATACCTTAATAACAGTATCCTTCACTAAGCCGGCTTCACCAACCATAGCTAGATTATGGTCAGCCACATATTTTTGGGGATCCAAATCATCGCCCCAGACCGCGGCAAACACCTTTTTTGCCGTATTGCGGTTTATGGTATTGTTCTTAATCATCTTGATAATGGCAGCGAGATTTTTCGCGCTGAGCTTCAGCTCAAAGGAATCCTCTTTCCCCTCTTTAGCTAAGCGCATTACTTCGCCTAACAGCCAGTTGGCTACCTCCTTAGGGTCATTAACCAGGGCGTTGACATCCTCAAAGTAATCAGCCAAATCTTTAATGCTGACAATTATGCCCGCATCGTATGGAGAAAGGCCATAATTTGCCATATATTGGGCCTTCCGTTCCTGGGGCAACAGGGGTAAACCTGCCCTGATTTGCGCCAACCACTCATCGCTGATAACCACCGGCGAAAGATCCGGTTCCGGAAAGTAGCGGTAATCCTGAGCATCCTCTTTAGAGCGCATGGCCAGGCTGATACCTTTATTATCATCCCAGCGGCGGGTTTCCTGAATTACCCGGCCGCCATCTTCAATTAATTCTATCTGGCGCTTTCGTTCATACTCAATAGCCCTGGCTATAGCCCGGAAGGAATTAAGGTTTTTCATTTCCGTTCTGGTACCGTATTCCTCCTGTCCCAGGGGGCGCACAGAGAGATTTACGTCGGCCCGCAAGGAACCCTCCTGCATTTTACAGTCGGAAACTCCCAGGTACTGTAAAATAGCTTTTAAGTTTTCCAGGTAGGCGATAACTTCAGCGGAGCCGCGAAAATCAGGTTCCGAGACAATTTCAATTAAAGGTACGCCGCAACGGTTGTAATCAGCCAAGGTAGTATCGAAAATATCATCGTGAATCAGCTTACCGGCGTCCTCCTCCATATGAATTTCATGTATGCCAATGGTCTTTTTAAAGCCCTCACCTTCTATGGGCAAGCTGCCATTGCGGCAAATAGGCAAATAGAGCTGGGATACCTGGTAAGCTTTAGGTAAATCAGGATAAAAGTAATTTTTACGGTCAAATTTGCCATAGGGGGTAATTGCGCAGTTAGTCGCTAAACCAACAGCAACGGCGTATTCCACAACTTGCTTATTAAGCACCGGCAAAACTCCGGGCATACCAGTACAAATAGGGCAACAGTGGGTATTGGGTTCACCGCCGAATTCCGTGGTGCAGGAGCAAAATATTTTCGATTTAGTGGCTAGTTCCACATGAACCTCTAAGCCCAAAACAGTTTCGTATTTCATCTTATTCTCCTCCTTGCACAGCCACTGGTGATTGCCGCAAATGGAAGTCCGTAACTTGCTGATAGCAGTTGGCCGCCTGCAGCAATATAGCGTCGTTAAAGGCTTTACCGATAAACTGCACCCCTATAGGTAAGCCCTGTTTATCAAAGCCGCAGGGCAAAGAAATACCGGGCAAGCCTGCTAAGTTAACTGATACTGTATATATATCGCTTAAATACATCTTTAGGGGATCTTTTAAACTATCGCCTATTTTTGGCGCCGTGGTGGGAGCCACGGGACCTAAAATAAAATCATACCGGTCAAAAGCAGCGTCAAAGGCATTCTTTATCAGAGCTTTAACCTGTAAGGCTTTATTATAGTAAGCGTCATAATAGCCGGAGCTCAAGGCAAAGGCCCCCAGCATTATCCGTTTTTTAACTTCAAAACCAAAGCCCTCAGTTCTGGTTTTTAAATAAATATCCCGCAGGCCTTCAGCATCTTCGGAACGATAACCGTATTTAACGCCGTCATAACGGGAAAGGTTAGAGCTGGCCTCAGCAGAAGCTATTATGTAGTAGGCGGGCA
Organism: Peptococcaceae bacterium; assembly: GCA_019415505.1. Lineage (GTDB taxonomy): Bacteria > Bacillota > Dehalobacteriia > UBA7702 > UBA7702 > Cryptoclostridium. The sequence goes on from DXZC01000102.1 coordinate 5,488, forward strand.
CCGCGTATTCCAGCATTGCCAAATCAAACTCCTCTACCATAGCCCCCTGGTCGGCCAAGGTTTTAGCCGCCGCCATAACGGCGTCGCTCACCTCTTTATCCAGTCCTTCGCCAAAATAGGAAGTAGGTATGCCAACCTTTAAACCCTTAACGCCGCCGTCAATATTAGCCGTTAAGGAACCGGGCATTGCCAGGGAGGTGGTATCCCTATGGTCCTTGCCGGTAATAATGTCCAAAATTGCCGCGCAATCTTTGGCGCCGCGAGCCAAGGGACCCATTTGGTCCAGGGAAGAGCCATAGGCAATAAGACCAAAACGGGAAACCGCTCCATAGGTAGGCTTCATACCAGTTACACCGCAATAGGACGCCGGCTGACGAATAGACCCGCCGGTGTCGGAGCCAATGGCAAAGGGAACTAAGCCGGCTGCCACCGCGGCGGCGCTACCGCCGCTAGAGCCGCCGGGAACGTGCTGGGTATGCCAGGGATTTGTTGTTACGCCGGCATAGGATGTTTCCGTGGTGCTACCCATAGCAAATTCATCCATATTGGTTTTGCCGATTATCACAGCGTCAGCAGCGTTGAGCTTCTCCACTAAAGTAGCGTTATAGGGGGGGCGGAAACCGCCTAATATTTTAGAGGCGCAGGTGGTTGCCAGGCCCTTAGTGCAAATATTATCCTTCAAGCCATAAGGTACACCGGCCAAGGGGGAAAGGTCGTCAGCGCCTTGGTCAACCTTGGCCTGAATAGCGTCAACGCGGCTGTTGGCATATTCCTCTGTTAAATCAATAAAAGAATTAATCCCATTATCCAGGTTTTTGGCCCGGTTAAGGAAATAGTGGGTAACTTCAGACACGGATAATTCTTTTTGCTTTATTTTTGCACCTAAAGTCAAAGGGGACAATTCTTGTATGTTCATTTTCCTCTCCCTCCTCACTCTACAGTCTTTGGTACCCTAAAGGCTGACTCAGTGCCGTCAGGAGCATTGGCTAGAATCTCTTCCCGAGGATATGAGGGCGCAACGGTGTCCTCCCGAAAGACGTTAGTTACCGGTAACACATGGGACATTGGCTCAATATCCGTGGTATCTAAGGTGTTGAGAACTTCCATATAGTCAATAATCTTACCAATTTCAGCCTTGGTTTTCGCCTTTTCCTCCGGACTTAAAGCCAAACGAGCAAGGGAAGAAACATATTCGAGCAATTCATCTGTAATTTTCATATTATACTCCTTACATATTCTGCAAATAGGGGCGCACAGGTATGCCCTGGGCCATAAGATAATCCTTTATTTCCGCTACCGGGTAGTTGCGCGGCAGTTTAGGCGAATAGAGCATGGAACTGATAATTGCCGCCGAAGCCCCGGTTTTTTGAAATACATCCGCTATATGTTGGGGTTTACCAGCGCCGCCGGAGGCAATGACAGGAATACGAAGGTTGTCCGCTATAAGCTTGGTTATCTCCAGCTCATAGCCCTGGTGGGTACCGTCGCAATCAATGCTATTGACACATATTTCGCCAGCTCCCCGGCTCTCCCCTTCTTTGGCCCAAGCCAAAGCGTCCATGCCGGTATAGGTTCGGGCGCCGTCTATAGCGATTTCATAACCGGAAGGAATTTGGGCGGTTTTGGCCACCTTTTTAGCTTGGATGCTCAAAACGATACACTGGGAACCGAAAGCCTTAGCCCCTTGGTCAATTATCTTAGGGTTGCGCACGGCCATGGAATCAATACTAATTTTTTCCGCGCCAGCTTTGAGGACCTCATACATATCGTCTAAACCGCGAATGCCTCCCCCCACTGTAAAGGGGACAAAAACACGTTTTGCCACTTTAGCCACAGTAGCCAAATCAATAGGCTTTTTCTCCGCGCTGGCAGTAATATCAAAAAAGATAATCTCATCTATCTGATCAGCATAAATTTTCGTGGCAATATCCTCTGCCCGACCAATATCAAAATTATCTTGGAATTGCAAGGCTTTAGTTACCATGCCATCGCGCATATCAAAGCAGGCCAAAAGACGTTTTGTTAACATACGTCCACCTCCTTAACCCAGTCGGCAAAATTTTGCAGCAATCTTAGGCCCAGGGGACCGCTTTTTTCACAATGGAACTGGGCGCCCAAAATGTTTTCCCGCTGCACCATACAACAAAACCTACCGTCGTATTCTGTAATGCCTAAAATATCCTCTTGGTTTTCCGGCGCCACATGATAGGAGTTAACGTAGTAGAAATGCCCGCCTTGGCCCATAGCTTTCACAAAAGGATGCTCCTTCTGAAAAATCACTTCATTCCAGCCCATTTGCGGCACCCGCACCTCAGCATCGTTAAATTTACGCCCCTGGCCTTTTAACCAGCCTAAACAGGGCACATTACCTTCGGCGCTATAGTCAAAAAGAATTTGCATACC
>DXZC01000103.1 GCA_019415505.1 Peptococcaceae bacterium
GATATAATAGGGGGACCAATCCCAAATGGCGGCGGTAAGGTAAGCGTCAGGAGCTACGTCAGGAGTGGGATAATGATAACCAACGCAATATACACCCTTTTCCTGAGCAGCTAACTGTGTAGAGGTGGTATCCTGATGATAGGTCAATACATCGCAACCATTGTTTACCAATTCCACAGCGGCGGTTTTTTCAGCCGCGGAATCGCCCCAGGAGCCTGTCCATTTAACTTCTACAGTGGCGTCGGGATTAACTGAACGAACCCCTAAGGTAAAGGCGTTAATGCCACGAACAACTTCAGGAATACCAAAAGCTGCTACATATCCAATCTGGTTGGATTCTGTTTGTAAGCCCGCAGCTATACCAGACAAATAGCGAGATTTGTACATACGGCCCATGAAGTTTACAAAGTTGGTGTCATTACTCTGATTACCGGTAGCATGGAAAAAGTAAATGTCAGGATATTCCTCAGCTACTTTTGCCATGGCGTCGCCATAACCGAAGCTACAGCCAACTATCACATTGCAGCCCATATCAATCAGGTCGCGGATAGCCTTTTCACTGTCAGCATTATCGGGAATTTCTTCCAAATAAGTAGTTTCAACATTCAGAGTTTCTTCCAATTTAATTCTGGCGTCATCATGGCTGTTGCTGAAGCCTTGGTCATCAGCGGGTCCAATGTAAATAAAGCCAACTTTAATGTCTTCAGCGGGAATACCGGCGGTACCTTCGTCAGTACCTTCATCCGCGGGTTCGTCGTTGCCGCCGCAGGCAGTAAAAGCAAATACCATCATGCAAGCGAGCAAGGCCAGTAAAAGTTTTTTCTTCATTTCGTCCTCCCTGTTTAATGTTATTAAATAAAATAGAAAATCAACAGGCTAATTAAATTTAAGTCCCTGACTGATTTCCTACTTAATTGTAACTATTTTTAGAGAGAATTTCAATAGATAATTGGGGAATTAAGTAAAAAAATTTGATTTTTCCTTAACAAAACAAATATCTGGGCAAAATTGACGGCCTTCTTTAGGGTTGTGAATTCCCAAGGCATAATCTACTTTGATAGCGGGTTAATCAGAGATTTAAAGCGGAAAAACAGTATTAAAAAATAAATCTGTAATTTCGTCTCCTTGGGGGAAAAGCTCGTTCCAAGCCTCCTCGTAATAATGGGCCCATTGTTCTTCCGTGGCGGCTATAACCCCTTCCTCATCTGTAAAATTAAAGATAAATTCCTCACAACGCCAACCCCTGTCAAAATAGCCCTTGGTAATATCGTTTAACTCAGGTAAAAGCAACAGTTTTTCCGCAATACCAAAGTATTTTTCCAGCCAGGGCGTAGGGTCCTGGGAGCCATACCATTTTTCTATGGCGGCGGTTAGGCTCTGTCTCTTGGCAGTGTCCAGCTCCGGACAAGTTTTCACAATATCTTCAGGGGTACAATAAGCTGTGAGGAGAACAATTTTATAGGTTACTTCGTCCACCATTACCCCATCCCAGGTAATGTCCCAGTCTATTTTAGCCGTCTCAGAAAAATGGGGTAATTGACTGGTTTTTAATTTTTTGTAGTCATTTTTAGCCAAGGGCGATAACAGCACAGGAGCTTTAAGAAATTGCTCGTGTTGGCAAGCAGCCTCCTTTAAGAGTTCACCCTTGCGTAAGTTAGCCACGACATTGAGCCAGTGTTCCTTATTATAGTTCATAATTATCATCCCCTAATTTTAATTTTTACTTACGGAAGCTGCAGCAGTTTCATCGGTGGGGTTAAGTTCCCCTACATAACCTACGGTTAATTCATCGCCTATAGAAAAATCCGAACCTAAAACTCCCGCATTTTCTACGTTAAAGATATATGTGCCCTGAGATGTTTCTAAGGTAATAGTTTCCACCGTTATAGCCACTACCTTGCCGGCTATGGTAGCGTCGGCTTTAAGGGACTCCCCAGGGGAACTATTATTATCCTGCTGGGGTAAATCGCCGGTAGAGCCAGGGCCATTTTCACCTGTTGTCTGGTTTCCAGCTTCGTTGCCTTCACTTGCAGTATTTTCATTATCATTATTTTCTTGCTTATCTAGGTCGCTGGAGGAATCGTCCGTTTGCACCAGGACTACACTTTTTACCTCAACTGGCTGCTCAGTTACGGCCTTATCTAATTGGCCAAGATATGCCACCTTAACAGTATCACCAGGCGCCGCTTCTTTTGCACCGCTCAAATCAGCTTCTGCCAATTGGAAAATATAATTTCGCTCCGAGTCTGAAGATATTTCCAACTCAGTGTCAGATAGGGAAATGAGCATACCCTCTATTTCCGAAGCTTCCTCTTTGTCGCCGCAAGCGGAAAGTAGAGATAATAACAGGATTAAGGCTAAACCAACGGCTATTTTTTTCATTTTTAATACCTCGTATTCTCTTCATTACCTTATTAAATATTAACATATCCCTAAAAATTTACAAGGGAAAACATTAATTGTACAATATTTTGCTATAATTTTTCCTTGTAAATGTATATAGTCAATGGTAAAATGTGATACGCTATAGAGCAAACGCTAAAATTTAAGGAGAAATTTATTATGAAATTAATGATAGCTTCCGATATTCACGGCTCACTATACTATGCTGAAAAAATGGTCCAACGCTACCAAGCGGAAGAAGCGGAAAAACTGATTTTATTAGGTGATATACTCTACCACGGCCCCAGGAATGACTTGCCTAAGGATTACGCTCCCAAGGGAGTTATCGCCCTCCTCAATAACCTACAGGGGGAAATACTATGCGTACGGGGCAATTGCGAAGCTGAGGTCGATCAAATGGTACTAGAGTTCCCCGTTTTGGCCGATTACATGATCATGTATTTAGACGGTCGTATGGTTTACGTTACCCACGGCCATATCCACAATAAAAACAACTTACCGCCCTTGAAAAAAGGTGATATCCTCCTCCACGGCCACACCCATTTACAGGCTTTAGAGGACTGCGGCGATTATTACTATTTCAACCCAGGTTCTGTGTCCATTCCCAAGGGCGAAGATGTAAACAGTTATATGATTTATGAGGACGGCGTATATACTATTAAGGACATGACAGGCGCGGTTTTAAAAGAATTGTGCCTTAATTCTTAAAATATACACAAAACAAACAAATAGAGTTGAGATAATTTAACAGTCTCTTAATTGTAATACCTAATTTATAAAACTCTAAGAAAATGTGATTGCGAAAATGAAAATTCCCAATTTTTTAAAAAAAATAAGAGCCGGTTCTTCAAAGGTTATGACTACCATAAACACGAGAATTGGCAAAATATTGCGAAAACCTCTATTATTTTGCGCCGGGTGGTCTGTGCTCCTAACCTTTATTTTAGAGGCTTTGGGCCGCAGATCTTTAATTGACGCCTTAATATATTTTGTGGGCAGTCCCCTAATGTTTTTCTATAATGCCCTCATTATTATGCTGACTCTTTGCGTGGCCCTGCTTTTCCGGCGCCGCTATTTTGTGCTATTTTTGGTCACGGTATTTTGGCTGGGCAGCGGTATAGCCAACTGTGTATTGCTGGGTTTCCGTACTACACCTTTTTCCGCTATTGACTTAACTTTGGTGCCTTACGCTTTAAGTATTATTGATATTTATTTGAGTAAAACCCAAATTACCGTTCTCACAATCCTGCTGGTAGTTGTAATACTTGCCATACTCTTTCTGGCGTTTAAGGCTCCCAAACATAAGGGCAAAATGCTTTACGGACGTTATTTGTGCGCCTTAGCAGTTATTACCGCCCTAGTGTTTACCGTCTCATACGTTGGCAGCGAAACTAAAACCATTGGCGCCAGGTTCGGCAATTTAGCTGACGCCTATGAAAATTTTGGCTTTGCTTACTGCCTTTCCAACAGCTTTGTGGATTCAGGCATTAGTAAGCCGGCGAATTACTCCCAAGAAACCATTAAAAACATTGTAGAACCGCTGGAAGCCAACGCTAAAGATTCCTCTGAGGAACAGCATCCTAATGTAATTTTTATGCAGCTAGAGTCCTTCTTCGACGTCAATCACTTAAAAAATGTGGAGTTTAACGAGGACCCCAATCCCGTTTTTACCAGTCTGAAAGAAAATTATCCCTCTGGTTTTCTCAATGTTCCTTCCGTAGGAGCCGGTACAGCCAACACGGAATTTGAAATACTTACGGGTATGAATTTGGATTATTTTGGCGCCGGAGAATACCCCTATAAAACTGTCTTATTGGATGAAACTTGCGAAAGTTTAGCATATAACTTAAAGGAATCTGGTTACTATACCTATGCCATGCATAATAATAGGGCTTCCTTCTATGGCAGAGATGAAGTATTTTCCATGCTGGGATTCGATTGCTTTGACTCTAAAGAGTATATGCAGAATATAGAGTACACCCCGGCGGGCTGGGCCAAGGATAAAGTGTTGGTGGGAGAGATAATGAAATCCCTCCAAGCCACTGAGGACCAGCAAGATTTTATCTATACAATTACCGTGCAAGGACATGGTAAATATAACGCTAAAAGCTTAGATTACACGGAACCCATAAAGCTAACTATGGCTGAAGATGAGGATATAGACGCCTATACCAGCTTTGTCAAACAGCTCCATGAAGTGGACGCTTTTATAGGCCAGCTTTTAAGCGAACTGGAAAATTATGATGAAGACGTGGTAGTGGTAATGTACGGCGACCATCTCCCCAGCTTGGATATAAGCGCCACGGATTTAGACAATGGCAATCTTTATCAAACCGAATATGTAATATGGAATAATTTTGGGTTAGAAGCTGAGGATAAGGATGTGGCGACCTATGAATTATCCTCCTATGTGTTAGGTCTGTTAGGCATTGATAACGGTGTGATTACCAAATTCCATCAGCAGGAAGGCTCCTCCTTCACCTATCTACAGGACTTAGAAAATTTACAATATGATATGCTTTACGGTAAAAAATACGCTTATAACGGGGTAAGTCCTTATGATCCTACAGAACTAAAAATGGGCATTGAGGAAATATATATAACCGATGTAATGTATTATCAGGGCACATCCACTGTTTACGTCTTTGGCGAGGGCTTTACCGACGCCAGTAATATATATGTGAACTATGAGCGGCAACCAACTACCTTTTTAAATAATAATACCCTGATGCTATCTAATTATGATCTGGCCAATGGCGACGTAATCGTAGTTAAACAGGCGGGTAAAAACAGAATACCTTTAAGCAGCACAGTGGCTTATACCTTTGCCTCCGATGCTATGGCGGAAGAGGTACCAAATTACGGACATCTTGATTATTACGAACCAGGTAAAGAAAGAGAAGATACCCGTAAAACCGGGGTTATAAGCGGTAGTGACAATAACCAGGCTGCGGAAGTTACCAACCCTGATAATCAGGATATAGACAATTCAGATACCACCACATAAAAATAGTAATATAAAAGACCTTCTTGCTAGCAAGAAGGTCTTTTTATTTAAGCAAAAGCAGACGCAGATTAAAGCAAAGGTACAGAAAAGAAACTGGGGCGATGCTCCAGTCCTACAAGTACTACAATTACTAGCCAGATAATGTCAGAGCAATAGACTACACATTTAATTAAGTCATGCCGCTAGATATTGGTTAATCTATCTTTAATAAAGGCTCCGGTAAAGCGGTTATTTCAATTTTATAATTCCCGTTTTTACTTCTTATGCTAAAAAAGTCCGCTGTCAAGGTTCCGGCGGGAGCAGAATAAATTACCTGATTACCCTGGGCTGACACTGTGCCGTACTGGGGCTCCCTAACTATGGTTAAATCCTCTCCCAACCAAGGTTGCGGGAAAACTACGCTAACTGCGGGGCAACTCAATTTAGCACTTTTACCTTTAACACTGGAATTGACCAGGTCAAAGGATAGACGATTCTCCTGGCCTAAGTCCCCCACCGCCCAGATAACATTATTTCCCACATCAACCTGAGCGTTTAGCGTATCAGATAAGTTTTCAACTTCAAGAGCGTCGCCGGTTTCCGCGACAACCAGGCAATCTTGGGTAAACCTAGCGGAAATTACCTGAGTAGCTTCTGCAACTACAGCCATAGTGGAGGCGGAAAAAAATTCGTCAACATAGGTATTCTCCCCGCCAAGGGGCCTAAATAAGGAAAAACTGCCTTGGCCCAGGCCTAAGCAATATATTTCCAGGTTGGCAAAATCTTTTTTTAACGCTAAACCGGCATTTTGCGTATTAGTCTCCACATTATTATAACTGGTATTACCCTGCTGGTCATAAGCGCAGTTTATTGTACCGCCGCCAACCACCACCACATACTTTTCACTAGCCTCGGACAGGGCTAACAAACGGGAGGCGCCGCAAAACCCCGCCGCTAAATTAGCGGAGCCATATCGGGAATCTGAATCAGCAAAAAAATCCTGGCGTAAAGCCGGAGCCCCCATCTGAGCTGACACATAATCATAGCTGCCAAAACTATTGCAGAGAGCCGCTGCATCATCAGTCAAGCCGGATATAATGCGGTGATCGTCCCAGGGAAGCATCAGTCCCTCCTTACTGGCGCCGCCATATAAAACTATGCCCGCTCTTACGCCACTACCAGGCTTCACTACATTGTCTATAAAATCACAAGTTGTCTTTTTCAGCATAGTCCAGCGGGAGATTCCGTCATAGTCGGTACTTTCCCAGGTATTACCCTGGCAATCCTCGTCCATGGCGTCGGAAGCGTCAAGTACCAAAACTATATCAGTGTTATTTTTCCTCGGCTGTTCCGGCGCTATTTTTACAGTTACCACTAATCTGTCTTGGTCTAACTCAGAATTTTTCAAGGGCCAAGAGCTTTGGGCCAGGCAGCCAACGCCCCAGGATAATAGTAAACCGATGATAAAAGGGAGCAAGCCGACAAAAACTGCCCAGAATAGTAAAGGTTTTTTCATTTTCCTATCTCCTGATTTTATATATACTTCCACCTTTAATTTTATGATATAAGTTATATTTTATGACTGAAGCAACATAAAATATCAGGAAACGACAGTATATATCATTTATTTAGCCGAAAAGGGAACATAAACCTATAAGCAAAACTGGCAGCGTCAATTTTTCTGAAAGCATCTAAAACCACTAAACGCCAACGTCAGATTTAACTGATGTTGGCGTTATTTAAGTAATTCTCTTATAGGTTTTAAGTAGTTTATTACAGGCTCAACGGCAAAGGGGAAAAGGTTGGCAACGGCAATTTATCGGTAGTTAGGTAACCTGGGTAGGCGTTGATAATCTGCGGTATCCTGGCTACTATAGCCCCGGCAGTCAGACGGCTGGTGGGCGGCAGGGCCATATCAAAAGATAAAGACGGTTCCCCTGTTATGGACCAGCGGTTGTAATCTTCGTCCTTTGTCTCAAAAATTTTACCGCTATTTTCGCTGATTATAGTTACGCCCTCAGCGGTTTCCGTCATAACCTCAGCTTTCAGCCCCGAAACTTTTCCCGGCGTGATAGTTAAAGCCAAAGGCTGACAAACATGGGGCGATTTAGCGATGTAAGGGGTAAGGCGCTGGGTTTGCCCGATTATGTTTAACCCCAAAGCTGAGGCCAGCCAAGCGTTTTGATTCCACATATATGAGGGAGAAAATAGGCCGTCCTGAATCAGTTTAGTTAAAGCACTAGAATTAAGGTCATTGTAACAACCCAAAACCCGGTTAAACTCCGCCTCTGATAGGCCTAAGCCGTGACTCCGGCAGAGAGCGGCGCCATAATCCGCCACATTGTACATAGACGCTCCACGAATAAGCCGTATATTGGCACAAACAGAGGCCAGGGACTGAGCCATTAAACCCCAGGCAAAATCATTATAACCGCTGGCGCTGATAGTACAATGGGCT
>DXZC01000104.1 GCA_019415505.1 Peptococcaceae bacterium
GTGTATAAGAGACAGCGTTATCTAACACCGTTAAATCGTTGAACAGACGGATATTCTGAAAGGTGCGGCCAAAACCCATTTTTGTGATGTTATAGGGCTTCATGCCGCCGATATCCTTAGTTTTGCCCTTGTGGTTTACTAGGATCTTACCGGAGGTGGGGACATAAACGCCGGTAATAAGATTGAAGAGGGTGGTTTTACCGGCGCCATTAGGGCCGATAAGGCCAATAAGCTCCCCTTCCTCAATGGTTATATTGGCGTTGGAAACGGCGGTCAGGCCACCAAAGGACTTGGTAAGATTTTCTACTGATAATAATGCCATATCGTTACCTCCTTAGTCCCTTTCCTTATTTTTGCGGCTAAATTTACTGCGGATACTGGCGCCTTTTTCACGCCAATAAGCCCCTAAGAACATATCCATGGACAGTTCCTTGGTGCCCATAAGGCCCTGGGGCCGGAAGAGCATGATTATAATTAGCAGGGCTGAGTAAATTACCATTCTCAATTCGGCAAAATCCTGTAAATAAGCGTTGACAAATCCCAAAAGCACTGCTGCTACCACAGAACCGGAGATACTGCCCATACCGCCTAACACTACGATAATGAGAAAATCAATAGATTTCATAAAGCCAAAGGCTACCGGCTGGATAATATAAAAAGTGGAGGCGTAAAGTGCGCCGCCTACCCCGGCTATGAAGGAACTAAGGGTAAAGGCTATAATTTTATACTTGGTGGTATTAATGCCCATGGCCTCTGAGGCAATTTCATCCTCGCGAATGGAGATGCAAGCCCGGCCATAGGAGGAACGGATAAAGTTCCTTATGATTAATATAGTTATAACCGTAAACCCGAAGATCCAGGCCCAATTGGTATATCTTTGGTAGACAAAAAGCCCGGCCGCGCCATTGGTAATTTTTAAGTTCACCACAATTATGCGGATAATTTCCGCTAGACCCAAGGTGGCGATTGCCAAGTAGTCGCCTTTTAAGCGCAAGGTAGGGAAGCCAATAATGCAGCCCACGATTGCGGCTAAGGCGCCACCGGCCAGAATGCCTAAAAGGAAGCCAGCGGTGTTGCTTATCTGCATAATAATTAGGGCCGCAGTATAAGCGCCAATGGCCATAAAGCCGGCGTGGCCCAGAGAGAATTGGCCGGTAAAACCGGTAATAAGATTTAAGCTTACCGCCATTATGATATTTATGCACATCAGAAAGAGAATATCCTGATAATAGGTGGTAATTATACCGTTGGTAATGAGAATTTGCACTACCAGAAAAAATATTACTAAGGCGGCTACGCCAATAACGCCCCTGGCGGTTTTATTTTTGACAATATTTTTAGCCATATGCTCACACCTTCTCTTTCGTGTTTCTGCCAAGAAGGCCCGAGGGTTTGATAATTAGAACCAAAATTAAAATACCATAGACCACGGCGTCCTTAAAAAGGGAACCATTGGGCACATAACCGGATACCATGGTTTCGGCTACGCCCATGGTAAGGCCGCCGACCATAGCCCCGGGAATACTGCCAATGCCGCCGAAAACCGCGGCCACAAATGCCTTTAGCCCTGGCGTCATCCCCATAAGCGGGTTAATGGAGGTATAATATATACCAAACAATACCCCTGCAGCCCCAGCTAAGGCGGAGCCAATGGCGAAGGTGTAGGAGATTGTCCGGTTAACGCTAATCCCCATAAGCTGGGCGGCGTTTTTATCAATAGAAACTGCCCGCATAGCTTTACCAACCTTTGTTTTATGGACAATAAATTGTAAAGCCACCATAAGGACTATAGTAATAACGATAATATATATTTGCTGCATGGAGATTAAAATGTCGCCAATATGAAAAACTTTGTTGGACAGGACGTCGGCTACATAGCCACGCTTGTCCGCTCCCACAAAATACATGGTGGTGTATTCCAGGAAAAAGGATACGCCTATTGCCGTAATTAGCGCGGCAATGCGTGTGGCGTTTCTTAAAGGCTTATAGGCGATTTTTTCAATTAAGACGCCTAAAACGGTACAAACTGCCATGGCCAGGATTAAAGCGGGAAAGAAGCCTAATTGGGTATATGAGGTTACAGCAAAACCCACATAAGCGCCAATCATCAGAATATCGCCATGGGCGAAGTTAATAAGGCCGATAATACCGTAAACCATAGTATAGCCCAAGGCGATAAGAGCAAATATACTACCTAGGGATATACCGTTGATAACTTGCTGAATAAATGATTCCAAAAGCTTAACACCTCCCTAACGGGATAAACTGACAGGCTGAACCTCAGCCTGTCAGTTTTCATTACCAAGTAGATTTTTAGTTACTAGTTTTATTCCGCAGTTTGGATATCTGTGGCTTCCATTCTTTCGGAGCTGGCGGGAACACCATTTTCCAAACCAATAATTACAATACTCTTAATGGGGTTGTGGTTTTCGTCAATGGATATGGTACCTGTTACGCCAGTGAAATCTTTGGTAGAAGCCATAGCTTCTTTAATTTTTTCCGGTTCAGCGGCGCCAGCGCGTTCAATGGCGTCAGCTACAAAGTAACCGAGGTCATAACCTAAAGCGTTAAAGGCGCTGGGGTCAGCGTTGTATTTGGTTTTGAACGCTTCTTGGAATTTGGTGACAATTTCGTCCTCATCAATGGGGGAGTAGTGGTTAGTATAATAAACATTGTTCAAGGCTTCCGCACCGGCTAACTCCAGGAGAGTGGGGCTATCATAGCCATCGCCGCCCATAAAGGGAGCTTCTATGCCGAGGTCGCGGGCTTGTTTAATAATGAGGCCCACTTCGGAATAATAACCGGGGAGATAAACAACATCACAATCCATAGATTTTACTTTAGTGAGAATGGCGTTAAAATCAGTATCGCCGCTGACATAGCCTTCTTCCCCGACAATGCTGCCGCCAGCCGCTTCAAAGGTGGAAGCGAAGTTTTCAGCCAAGCCCTTGGCATAGTCGCTGGAAGTATCCTTTATAATAACGGCTTTGGTGGCTTTGAGGTTAGAGGAGGCGTAGGCAGCCATAGCCGCGCCTTGGTAAGAATCGGAGAAGCAGGTTTTAAAGACATAGTCATAAACCTTGCCGTCTGATACTGTTACATCCTCTGCTGTAGCGGAAGCGGAAATAATGGGCACCTTGTTGCTTTCCGCCACGGGAATGGTAGCCTTAAAGTTACCGCTGGTAGCGGGGCCAAGTATGGTTACTACCTGTTCTTGGGTAACTAATTTAGTGGAAACGGAAGTAGCTTCAGTTGCTTCGGATTTGTTATCCAACTTAACGAGCTCAATCTGTTGACCGTTAACGCCGCCGTTGGCGTTAATTTCTTCGATAGCCAATTCTATACCTTTTACGCTATCTTGTCCGTAGGTGGCTACAGCGCCGCTAAGCTCGTAGTTAACACCCACTTTAATGCCGTCGCCGGAAGCTGCGCCTTCATCGGCGGCTGGTTCTTCACTGTCGTTGCCGCCGCAGCCAGCTAGAGTAAACATAGCCAGGGATAAGCAGAACAGTACTGCCAGGAATTTTTTCATGGTGTTTTTCCTCCTCTTTGTGTTTGATTCTAAAAAATTATGAATGTAATAATATTTAATTCTGCACCAAACAGTGGCATTTGTCAACATAAATTTATTATTTTTACTAAAAAATTTATCCCAAGTCTGATACTGTTTTTACTAGTTAATTGTCATATTGTTTCCTGGTCTAACATAAAATATCAGGAGGTGATAATTTTATGGAAGAAAGAGAACATAATCTTAAAATGGAAGGCCGCAAATATATGCAGATCACCGGGGTTTTACAGGCTGACAGCAGCGAGGAAAAGTGCGTTAACCTCAAGACAACCATGGGGGATATGGTCATAGAAGGGGAGGGCCTGCAAATACGGCACCTGGATTTAGAGAGCGGCAACGCCATTGTTGGCGGTAAAGTACACCGCATTACCTACCCCACTAAGGATATGCGGGGCAAGGGGAAAAAAAGAGAGCGCGGCTTGGGCAATCTCTTTAAATAGACCTTTGAGAGGTGAAAAATGTGAATGAAGTAGTAAATTTAGCGCTTATTTTCCTGTGGGGCGGTTTGCTGGGCTTTTTTTACCAGATAATCGCCGCCGCGGTACAAGGACGCGACAAGCTATCCTATGTTCTTTGGCCTTTAGGCGGAGTACTCTTCTTTTTTGCCACTGCCTGGTTTCTCTTTTGCTTGGATCAAGGCGCGGTGGGCCTATATGGTTTCCCTGTGATGGTTTTAGGCTTTTTTCTCTATTTATACTTTCTCCGGGGCAGGGCGGCAAAAATTTTTTCACCTGTGGCCCGGCTGGTCTCTGGTTTATTGCGGTTGCCCTTTACTGTGGTCGGGCATATAGTAGCTGTAATTATTTTGCCTTTGGGCTGGCTGGTTAACAGGACTGCGGCGTTATTGGGGATTTTTGGGTCTTGGGGCCAAAAATTGAAGCCCCGCCGGCGAAAGCCGCGTTTAACGGAAGATAATAATTGTGACGAGGTAGGTACAGTGTGATGGAAAAAATAAAATGGCTGATTGTTTGTTTTTTATTGGTTTCAGTTTTAGGTTTTGGCGAGCAGATTACTAAGATTAACAACCTGAATGAGACGCTAAGCCAGTTGCAGGCGGCCAAAGAGTCCGGCGCCCAAGAAACCGTTGACCTGCAACAGGAGGTTGAGGAATTGGAAAATCTCAGTTATGTGGAGATTTTGGCCCGGGAAAAGCTCAACATGGTTTACCCCGGCGAAACCCTATATGTGAAGGTCGTTAGCCGTGAATAAGAGCAGGAGGTCAATAGCTGCCTTTTAAATTCATTGACACTGCCGCTTTTTTACAATATAATTATTTAAAGTACATGATTTTTAGGAGGACAGCGGTTTGGAACTGGCGGTCGGCGATATTGTAGACGGAAAAGTCACAGGTATTACTAAATTCGGGGCTTTTGTGGAAATACCCGGTAAGAAAGTGGGCCTTGTGCATATTTCCGAGGTTTCTCACGGTTATGTAAAGGACGTTAATGATTTTCTCAAGACAGATGATGAAGTTAAGGTTAAAATTATGAAAATGGACGGGGGCAAGATTAGCCTTTCCGTAAAGGCCACTCAGCCTCCGCCGGCACGGGAACAGGCTGCCAAAACCCGGCAGCACAACGCCGGGCCGGAATTTGGCGGTAAAAAAGAGAGCCGCAAGGAACCCCACACCTTTGAGGACATGATGAAAAAGTTCATGCAGGATAGTAACGAAAGGCAGGGGGAAGTAAAACGTAACAAAGAGGCCAAGAAAGGCTTCAGGTAACAGGTGATAGGTAAGACAGGTAAGAAGGGGAATTATGCGCGGGGCAATAGATGTTGGCAGTAACAGTTTAAGACTTTTGGTGGTTGATGAGGAACACCGCCTGCTTTCCCAAAAGGTGGCTGAAACCAGATTGGGCGACGGCTTTCGGGAGGGCTCCATTTCCTCCGGGGCTATGGACAGAACCATAGACGTAATGGAGGAATGGTATAAAGAGTTAGTGGAACAGGGGTGTGATGATATCAGTGTGTTTGCTACCAGCGCAGTGCGGGACGCCGCTAACCGCCAGGAGTTTTGCGGTTTGGTCCAGAACAGGCTCGGTTTGCCTTTAAGAATCTTGAGCGGTTCGGAAGAGGCCTGGTACTCCTTTGCCGGCGCTGTGGGGGGCTTTAACTTTGCTCCGGAAAACTGTTTGCTTATAGATATTGGCGGCGGCTCTACGGAAATAGCCCTCTACCAAAAAGGGGAGCTGGTTTGCTTTAGTATGCCCATCGGCGCTGTGCGCTGGAAGGTCATGGCTTACAGCCGCAGTGAGGTCAAAAGAGTCATAGCTAGAAAAATTCGCAACCTAAACCTGGAAGCCATCGATAAATTCATCGCTGTAGGCGGTACTGCAACTACAGCGGCGGCTATTACTTGCCGGGCCGGGGTGTACCGCCGGGAATTGATTCATGGTAAGACCTTAACCCAAGAGGAAATCCGCGCTTTAGAGAAACGCTTGGAGGCCATGAGCTTGACAGAGCGCAAGGAGGTTGTGGGTTTGCCGGCGGCTAGGGCTGATATCATAGTTTTTGGCTTGGCAATTTGGGAAATACTCTGTGAGTTACTGCATATAGAAGAAGTAATTGTTAGCGATTGGGGTATATTAGACGGTTATTTAGCGGAGAATAAGCATTAGACCATTATTTGCTAATTTTTTCTCAATTACATTTTACCCCAGGCGAGGTCAGAATACTGCCCTCGTTTTTTGTGTTTAAGCCTAGCTAATTAGATTTTCCACCTTATCCGTTACACATGGTAGGTTTAAAGGTTGGCCAGGTAGAAAAATCTGGACCTTATATGTTGCGGTAGGATATGTTGTAATAGGTGGGATAGTGGTTAACCAGCTTGTTACCAGCCTGGGGCAAGGAAATTTTTACGGCGACTATAGGCTGCTCCGCCTTGACAAGGCCCCTTTTCTAAGCTATAATTTAGGACAATATGGAAACGGGCTGAGAAAAGTAATAGTAGGCTGTGCCTTCCTTTCAGAGAGATGCCGGTTGCTGCAAGGCATTAAGGAAAGAGCTGAACTCGACTGGGAGCCTTTCGGAGGAGACTCCGACGGTGAGAACCGATAAAATCTTCAAGTGGGCCTAGGGCCAATTTGGGTGGTAACGCGGTAATTCCGTCCCATGTGGGGCGGTTTTTTTATGGAAAAATCCATGGTTAGCCATGGTTTGGGAAAGGAAGATAATATCTTATGGAAGTGAAGTATGAACCCCAAGCCATTGAACAGAAATGGCAGAAATATTGGGAAACGGAAAAAACCTTTCAGGTAGAGGCGGATAAGAATAAGGAAAAGTATTATTTGTTGGAAATGTTCCCTTATCCCTCCGGCAACCTGCATATGGGTCATGTACGCAATTACTCCATTGGCGATGTGGTAGCCCGGTTTAAGCGTATGCGGGGTTACAATGTATTACACCCCATGGGCTGGGATTCCTTTGGTTTGCCGGCGGAAAACGCCGCCATTAAACACCAGGTTCACCCTGTGGACTGGACCTTGAAAAATATGGCCAATATGCGGCAGCAGCTTAAATCCTTGGGTATTTCCTATGACTGGGAGAGGGAGGTAGCCACTTGTCTGCCGGATTATTATAAGTTTACCCAGTGGATTTTTTTGCAACTCTACAAGCATAATCTGGCTTACAAGAAAAAGGCGGCGGTAAACTGGTGTCCGTCTTGCGCCACGGTGTTAGCTAACGAACAGGTGGTAGAGGGAGCCTGTGAGCGTTGCGGCGCCCAGGTGGAAAAAAAGAACCTTTCCCAATGGTTCTTTAAAATTACAGATTACGCCCAGCGTCTATTGGATGATTTAGAGCTGCTCCCCGGTTGGCCCACTAAGGTTAAAACCATGCAGGAAAACTGGATAGGCCGCAGTACAGGCGTGGAAATAGATTTTCAAATTGAGGGCAGGGAGGAAGGTATTTCCGTATTTACTACCCGCCCGGATACGGTATACGGCGTGACCTATTTGGTATTCGCGCCGGAGCACCCCATTGTTGACGAATTGGTGGCCGGTACCCCATACGAAGAACAGGTAAAAGAGTTCCAGAAAAAAATGCACAAGCTTTCCAGCGTTGATCGCACCGCCGCTGACTTGGAAAAGGAAGGTGTGTTTACCGGCCGCTATGTGATAAATCCCTTAAATGGCGATAAGGTACCTGTGTGGATTGCCAATTATGTTATTATGGATTACGGTACCGGCGCTGTGA
>DXZC01000105.1 GCA_019415505.1 Peptococcaceae bacterium
AGGGTCAAGGGGGCCAGGGCAATTACCAGAATCGCCAGGGCCAAGGCGGCCAAGGGAATTACCAGAACCGGCAGGGTCAAGGCGGCCAAGGGAATTACCAGAACCGGCAGGGTCAAGGTGGCCAGGGCAATTATCAGAATCGCCAAGGTCAGGGCGGCCAGGGTAATTATCAGAATCGCCAGGGTCAAGGCGGCCAAGGCAATTATCAGAACCGGCAGGGTCAAGGTGGCCAAGGTAACTACCAGAACCGTCAGGGCCAGACACAGAATGACCGCGGTTTCCAGCCTCGTCAGGGTCAGGGCCGTCCCGCCCAAGGTAATTATCAAAATAGAGAAAAATCAGCCCCAACCGGGGAGGTCTTACGGCCCCAAGAAAAAAGGGATCCTCGCCGTTTTGAGCAGAAAAGAAAAAATAATCCCTACGATAATCGCAAAAGGGACTTTGAAAAAAATAATAATGAAAACAGACGGTATCGGCCTAATCCTAAACAGAAAAAACAGAAAAAGGAAGAGATGCCGCCAGTAGTGCCAAAGACTGTGGTTATTGGCGAAACAGTGGTAATTTCCGAACTAGCTAAATCTATGAGCAAAACTGCCGCCGAGCTCATTAAAACCCTCTTTAATCTTGGGGTGATGGCCACGGTAAACCAGGAAATAGATAGCGATACCGCTATTATCCTTGGTGAAGAATATGGCATTGACGTAGAGGTTAAGGTCGATAAAACCATGGAAATCATGGAGGAAGATATCGACGCTGAAGGCACCTTAATGCCTAGACCGCCAGTTGTCACTGTTATGGGCCATGTTGACCACGGTAAAACCTCACTGTTGGACGCAATTCGCAACACTAATGTTATTTCCCGTGAAGCCGGTGGTATAACCCAGCATATTGGCGCTTACCAAGTGGAGATATCCGGTAAGAAAATTACCTTCCTGGATACCCCCGGTCATGAAGCTTTTACTTCCATGCGAGCTAGAGGCGCTCAGGTAACGGATATTGCTATCTTAGTGGTAGCCGCTGACGACGGGGTAATGCCCCAGACTGTGGAAGCCATTAACCATGCCAAGGCTGCCGAAGTTCCCATTATTGTGGCCATAAATAAAATAGATAAACCCGGCGCTAATGTGGATAAGATTCGCCAGGAGCTTACTGAGTATGAGCTGATTGACGAGGAATGGGGCGGCAACACCATTATGGTACCTGTTTCCGCCAAAAAGGAAGACGGTATTGAGAATCTGTTAGAAATGATCCTCCTCGTGGCGGAAGTAGCGGAATTGAAAAGTAATCCTAACCGCAATGCCAGGGGTACAGTTATTGAATCCCAGTTAGATCGGGGCCGTGGCGCCGTGGCCACAGTGCTGGTACAAAAGGGCACCCTGCATGTGGGTGACATTCTAGTGGCTGGCGCGGAATTTGCCAAGGTGCGTGCTATGATTGACGATAAGGGTCGTCGTACCAAAGCGGCTGGTCCCTCTACACCTGTGGAGATATTGGGCTTTTCCGATGTGCCTTTGGCTGGGGAAGTATTTGTCTGCGTAGATGATGAGAAGGACGCCCGTTATATTGCCGATCATAATGCTCAAGCTAAACGTGAGCATGACATGAATAAGAGCGCCAAGGTTTCCTTGGACGATCTCTTTAAGCAGATATCCGAGGGTGAAGTTAAAGACCTGAATATCGTTTTAAAAGCCGATGTTCACGGCTCTGTGGAGGCCCTTTCCCAATCAATCAAGAACCTCTCCACTGATGAGGTAAGGGTTAATATAATTCACAGCGGCGTTGGCGCTATTGTAGAAACCGACGTTATGCTGGCTGAAGCCTCCGGCGCGATTATCATTGGTTTTAATGTGCGCCCGGACGTAAATACTAAAAAGGCAGCGGAAAAAGCTGGGGTAGATATTCATATGTATAGGGTAATTTATGAGGCCCTAGATGATATTAAAGCAGCTATGAGCGGTCTTTTGGATCCCGAATTCAAGGAAGTTGTAGTAGGCCATGTAGAGGTTAGGGACGTGATTAAAGTGCCCAAGGTTGGTCTTATTGCCGGTAGCTATGTTTTAGACGGCAAGGCTGTTCGTAACGGTAAAGTACGCCTGCTCCGTAACGGTATAGTTATTCACGAAGGTGACATTGCCTCCCTACGCCGTTTCAAGGACGATGTGAAGGAAGTGCAAACCGGCTATGAATGTGGTATTTGCATTGAAAACTTTAATGATATTAAGGTAGAGGACCAAATGGAAATCTTTATCATGGAAGAGACAAAGCGTGAATTAGAATAAATTCTTGTAAGTTGCGGATACTGAGATAAGGGGTGATATTTATGGCAAATTTTCGTGGCAATAGAATTAATGAAGAATTGAAGCGGGAAATCTCTGAAATTCTCCAAAATGAAATTAAAGACCCCGGTTTAGGTATGGTATCCATAGTTTTATGCGACGTTAGCCGCGATTTGAGCGTGGCTAAAATATATTATAGCGTTTTAGGCGATGACGCGCAGGTACAGAGCACAAAGGAAGCCATTAAGAGAAGCTCCGGCTTTATCCGGCGGGAGGCCTCCCGCCGCTTGTCCCTGCGGCACACACCGGAATTGGTTTTCATCTATGACGACTCCATTGAACACGGCATTAAAATAGCTAAAATTATTAACGAAGAAAAAGCTAAGCGTGGTAAAAACCATGAAGACGAATAATACATTTACAGAAATAAAGGAAGTTCTGGACAAAGCTAATAATATTCTTATTATCAGCCATATCCTGCCTGACGGCGATAATATCGCCTCGGTTTTGGGTATGGCTATATCCTTGGGTCTGCTGGGCAAGAATACTACGGCCCTGTGTAATGGTACGCTGCCCCAGTATTATGAGTTTTTGCCCCACCGGGATAAGCTTGTCTCCGTGGCTGAGGCCCAATGTCAACAATACGATTTGACCCTGGCTTTGGATATGTCCGATAAGGGCCGGGGCGGCGCTGAACTGGATTTTGCCTATAACAGTCCTTTGGTAGTTAATATAGACCACCATATCAGCAATGATTATTTTGGCGATTATAATTATGTGGACCCCGGCGCCGCGGCTACGGCCCAGATATTAACGGATTTTCTCCTTCAAAGCGGTTATCCCTTGAATAAGGATATAGCCACCTCATTTTATACAGGTATTCTCACGGATTCCGGTAATTTTACTTATGGTAATACCACTGCCGCAACCCTGGCTTTAGCCAGTGAGTTATTGCGATATGAACCTGATTTGGCGGAAATCCGTTTGAATGTCTTTGAAAATGTCAGCTTCAAGCGCAAAAAAATTCTCGGTCATATCCTCAACAATGCCGTGGAATTGCCCAGTCATAATCTGGTTTATTCCACCCTGACTTATGGGGAATGCCAAGCCTTAAAGGCGGAGGGTCAAGATTTTGAAGGCGCTATAGACCATTTAATCGGCGTGAATAACGTAAAAATGGCGCTATTTTTTCGGGAAATGGAACCGAATCTGGTTAAAGTGGGTTTCAGAGGCCGTTTAGGCGCTGACGTTACTGTGGTGGCAGGCAAGTTTGGTGGCGGCGGCCATAAAGCTGCCGGCGGCTGCTCGGTAGCGGGAGACTTCACTGCCATTGTACAGCAGGTGCTGGAGGCTTGCGTAGAATATATGAATAACTTGGAATATACGGAGAACCTGGAATAATGGACGGCTTTATCAATATAAATAAGCCCCGGAATTTTACTTCCCATGATGTGCTGAATGTATTAAAGCGCAGCTTTCCCGGTGTGAAAATAGGACATGGCGGCACCTTGGATCCTGGAGCTACAGGGGTGCTGCCAATCTGCCTGGGTAAGGGCACAAAGCTGCAAGACTATGTTATGGGTGGCAAAAAGACCTATGTTGCGGAAATTCAGTTTGGCTATGACAGCCCCACCTTGGATAAAGATGGGGATTATTTTGTTTACGATGCTGAGTTTTACCTAGAGCAGCATAAGCTTTCCCAGGCTTTAACGGAGTTACAAGGCGCCATAGAGCAGGTACCGCCCATGGTATCAGCCATAAAAAAGGACGGGGTGCCCCTTTATAAGCTGGCCCGTAAGGGCCAAAAGGTAGAATTAGCTACCAGGGAAGTGACAATTTACGCTATAGAGGTGTTGGACTTGCAACCAGCCGCGCCCTTCCCCTGGGTCAAATTGGAGATAACCTGCTCCAAGGGTACCTATATTCGTTCTTTAGCCCGGGATTTGGGCCTGGCGTTAGGCACTAAGGCTGTGGTTTCAGCCTTATGCCGCACAGCGGCGGGAGCCTTTAGTCTGCCAGATTCTTATACTATAGAGGAGGTGGCGGCTTTGACCGCTGCCGGGGATTATTCCTTTTTATTGCCTCTGGAATCTATGCTGCCGGAAATGGCTGCTGTGACCACTAAAGATATGGCCGAGGTCATGTCGGCTATACGGGGCAACCACCTTACCTCTTCTCTGCCTCTGGCAATAGGGGAGACTGTGAAAATATGTGATTTCAGCGGCCGCCTTCTCGCTTTAGGTAAAGCTGAGGCGGCTGATATGGTGAAGCCCAAGAAAATTCTTTACGCTCCCAGAAACCGCAGGAAACCCCTTGAGGTATGGCATTCTGACGCTGAAGTGACCAATATCCGCCAAAATACCGCGGTGGCCCTGGGCAATTTTGACGGCGTACATTTAGGGCATAAGTACCTGCTGGAGCGTTTGGCTTTAGAGGCTGACCAGTCTAACCTACAATCTGTGGCCCTGACCTTTGCGCCTCATCCCAGAGAATACTTTAACATCGGCGACCACCGGTATTTACAAACTAAGTCAGCTAAGGCTAATCATATAGCAAAGACCGGCGTTGACGCCCTTTGGTTTATGAAATTTGACGATTCAATAGCCAATATGACAGCGGCGGATTTTGTCGATACTATTTTAGTATCTGTTTTAAAGGCGCAAATGGTGTATGTTGGTTATAATTTTAAATTCGGTTGCTGCCCCCAGGCGGACTCCGCTTGGCTGCGGGAATATTGCGCCCATAAAGGTATTAAAGTAGAAATTTTGGCTAAAATAACCTATAGCGGTTCTGAAATCAGCAGCAGCGCCATTAGGAAAAAGCTGAGAATGGGAGATATACGCGGCGCCAATACCCTGTTGGGCTATAATTTTTCCCTTCTTGGGCCTGTGGTAACAGGCCAGCAGCTGGGGCGTACCATTGGCTTTCCCACCGCTAATGTGGATTTTTCTCCTACTGTGCTGTTACCTGCGCCTGGTATTTACACTACCTGGGCTACCTACAGGGGGCAAAGGCATCCGGCTGTAACCAATGTTGGTTACAGGCCCACGGTGGGTCAATATCCAGAGCCAACTGTAGAGGTGCACATTTTAGATGACAACCCCAATGTATATGGTGAAGAAATGGCGGTAGAGTTTTTAAACCGTATTCGTGGCGAAGAAAAATTCCCTGATTTAAACGCCCTAAAGGTAAAAATAGCGGAAGACGCCGATAAAGCCAGGGCTTTCTTTCACCATAGAGGCAAAATGTAAAAATATTCTTGCCTTTTAGCAGGGTTTGTGATATTATAGTTTAGTACCGCTTACTTTGTTCGGTGGCTCCTCACCCCTTACAATGTTTGTGGTGAATCTGATTAAGGAGGAAAAGTTGCATGTTGGATAAAGATGCGAAATCAGCCATTATTGAAAAGTTTAAGACCCATGAAGGCGACACCGGTTCTCCGGAGGTGCAAATAGCTATCTTAACTGCTAAGATTAGCTATCTTACGGAGCATTTGAAGGAGCACAAAAAAGATCATCATAGCCGCCGCGGTCTGTTGAAAATGGTTGGTCACAGAAGACGTCTTCTCAATTATCTGCGTAATAAAGATATTGACCGCTACAGAAACCTAATCAATGAACTCGGTTTGAGAAGGTAAATATTTTAAAGCAGGGTGTTATTCGCGCCCTGCTTTTTATTATTATTAAAGTAGTTAAACGTATTTATTAATGTGGTTATATATATTTGTTTATCATAGCAGGAAAAAATCAAGTTATGTAGAATTAGTACTGGATATTAAAAAGAGAGGTAAAAGATTAAAGTATGTTTGAAAACGCATTAAAAAAGAGTATCGAAATAGGGGGACGTACCCTAACTTTAGAAACAGGCAAAATGGCTAGACAAGCCAGCGGCGCTGTTTTTGCCAGCTATGGCGATACCCAGCTTTTGGCTACGGCCACAGGTACCCTGGAGCCGAGGGAAGGCATAGACTTCTTCCCCCTCACAGTCGACTATGAAGAAAAAATGTACGCTGTGGGTAAAATCCCCGGCGGTTTTATTAAAAGAGAAGGACGGCCCACGGAAAAGGCAATCTTGTCCGACCGGATTATAGACCGGCCGGTGCGTCCCTTATTCCCGAAGGGCTATAAAAACGATGTTCAGGTGGTTGTTACCGTAATGTCCGTAGAGCAGGATAATGCTCCTGACATTCTGGCGATTAACGGCGTATCCGCTGCTTTACATATTTCCTTTATTCCCTTTTTGGGGCCAATCGGCGCTGTCAGCATTGGTCGGCTCAATGGCGAGTTTATAATTAATCCTACCGTGGAGCAAATGGAAGAAAGCGATATGTTTATCGCCATGTGCGGCACCAAGGACGCCATTAATATGGTGGAATGCAAAGCCGACGTTGTACCCGAAGAAGTTATTTTAGACGGCTTGATGTACGGCCATGAAGAAATAAAAAGAATTGTAGCCTTTATCGAGGATTTCCGAGCTGAAGCTCTGGCCCGTGGCGTGGCAGCGGAAAAACTAGTTTTTGCCAAGGAACCTTTTGACGCTGATTTAGAAGCCGCTGTGAGCGCTATGACCAAGGAAAAATTCGACGCGGCTTTCCGCCATTGCGCATCTGTGAAAATGCCCAAAAAGAAAAGGGAAGCGTACTTTGAGGCCACGGAACAAGAGATAATTGCCGCCTTTGAAGCGGAACATCCCGAAGAAATAGATGAAATTAAAGAAATAATAGCTAAATACCAAAAGGAAACAGTGCGCCGGATTATTGCCGGAGATAAGCTCCGGGTGGACGGCCGTAAGGTCGACGAAGTGCGTCCCATTACTTGTGAGGTTGGCGTTTTGGCCCGTACCCATGGTTCAGCCCTCTTTACCCGTGGTGAAACCCAGATTCTCAATGTCTGCACCCTGGGCACTATCAGAGATGAACAGACCTTGGACGGCCTAGGCCTCGATGAAAGCAAACGCTATATGCATCATTATAATTTCCCGCCCTTTAGCGTTGGTGAAGCCCGCCCCATGCGCGGACCTGGCCGCCGGGAAATTGGCCATGGCGCTTTGGCGGAAAAGGCCGTTGAGCCTATGGTTCCCAGTGAGGACGTATTCCCTTACACCCTGCGCCTGGTTTCCGAAGCCTTAGAGTCCAACGGCTCTACCTCTATGGGTAGTGTTTGCGCTAGTAC
>DXZC01000106.1 GCA_019415505.1 Peptococcaceae bacterium
GCGGTATTGATTTCCAAAATAAAAATAAACACATTGAGGCCAGAGTATATGACCAGGTCCTATTAGCTATTGAGGAGGCCGACGTCATTGTTATGGTCACAGATAGTCGCTCCGGACTTACAGAGGAGGATGAAAGGGCTGCCGCCATATTAAAAAAATCCCATAAGCCTGTGATACTTACTGTCAATAAGGTGGATAATTTTGATAGCTTGGATCATTATGAGTTTTATAAGCTTGGCTTAGGCGACCCCATACCGATTTCCGCCTTGCACGGCATGAATACCGGCGACCTTTTAGACGAGCTATGCAATGAGTTCCCCAACAATGCTGCTACTGAAGATGACGACAGCGTAATTAAATTTGCCTTAATCGGCAGACCTAATGTGGGAAAGTCCTCCTTAGCCAATAGATTACTGGGCCAGGAGCGTACCATTGTCTCGGATATTCCGGGTACCACCAGAGACGCTATTGACAGCGCCTTGGTGCGGGACGGCAAAAAATATATTGTTATTGATACGGCGGGAATGCGCCGCCGGGGTAAAATCTCGGAAACAACTGAGCGTTACAGCATAATTAGAGCTCTCCGCTCGGTGGATAGGGCAGATATTGTTCTCATGCTCATAGACGCTGTAGACGGCGTTACGGAACAGGACAAAAAAATTGCCGGTTACGCTTTTGAAGCTGGTAAGGGAATGCTGATCGTGGTCAATAAATGGGACGCCATAGAAAAAGACGGCAAAACCATGCAACGCTTTGAAGAGGATATACGGGAGGAAATGTCCTTCTTGAGCTATGTACCCATAGTTTATATCTCCGCTTTGACGGGTCAGCGCACGGAAAAGGTATTCCAGTGGATAGATTACATTGCGGAACAACAGAGTATGCGCATACCAACCTCCAGACTAAATGAGGTGTTTGCCGAGGCTTTACGCTTAAATCCGCCCCCCACTGATAAGGGAAGGCGCCTAAAGCTCTATTATGGCACTCAGGTGGGAATTAAACCGCCTAAATTTGCTATTTATGTTAATGAACCGGAATTGGTACATTTTTCATATGAGCGTTATCTGGTCAATCAGCTGCGCCAAAACTTTGGCTTTGAAGGTTGCCCATTATGGTTTCTGATTAGACAAAACAAGGAAAAAAGTGAAAAAAAGTGAAAAAGTAGTAGAGTGGGGGATTAATCATGGTACTTACCATTATTACGCTGATCATAGCCTATTTTTTAGGAGCCATACCTACAGCCTATATTTTTGCCAAGCGCTTTTCCGGCATAAATATAATGGAGCATGGCAGCGGCAATGTTGGCACCACCAACATATTTAGGGTACTAGGTTGGAAGGTGGGAGCGCCGGTATTTATTATTGATATGGGTAAGGGGTTCCTGGCTGCCTGGCTGGGTTATTTGGCCGGCGGCACAACAGTCGCTGTTTTTGCCGCGTTAATTGCCGTAATAGCTCACACCTTCTCCGTTTTTATTAATTTTAAAGGGGGAAAGGGTGTGGCGACAGGCGCCGGGACCCTGTTGTTTTTATGCCCGAAGGTATTTATTTGCGTAATAATAATGTGGTTTGTGGTATCCCTAGTGAGCGGTTATATTTCCCTAGGCTCTATTGTCGCTTCTTTATCAGCTATCATTTTTGTTATAGCCTTTGACTATAAGTTGGCGATTTGTGTTTTCGTAACCATTGCCGCTCTATATGTAGTTTATAAGCACAGTTCCAATATAAAAAGATTGATCAACGGAACAGAAAATAAAATTAATTGGCTGAAAAAATTTAAAAGAAATAATTAATAGTGTCATAAAACCAGCTTTCCCTCATAGACTTAAATTGTATATAAACCCAGAAGGCGGATACTGCTAGTGTTATCCGTAGTCATCTGGGGTAAACATGAGGGAGGGAAATTTGTGGAAAAGGCAGATGTGTTACAACATATCAGCGAACGCACCGGAGGCGATATATACCTGGGAGTTGTAGGACCGGTAAGAACAGGTAAATCGACATTCATAAAAAGGTTCATGGAATTGCTGGTCCTTCCCAATATAGAAGAATTGCATGAACAAGAAATCGCCAGAGACGAATTACCGCAAAGCGGTGCAGGCAAAACCGTAATGACCACAGAACCTAAATTTATTCCATCTAACGCCGTGGAAATCAATGTCAGCGAAGGCATAGATATGCGGGTTAGAATGGTGGACTGCGTAGGTTACGCCGTGCCCGGCGTTCTTGGCTTTGAAGAGGGGGAAGAACCGCGTATGGTGCGCTCTCCTTGGAGTGAGGAAGAAATCCCCTTTGAGGAAGCGGCGGAAATAGGCACCCGCAAGGTGATTCACGACCATTCTACTATTGGTATCTTAGTAGCCACAGATGGCAGCGTAACGGATATAGAGCGTGACGCCTATATAGAAGCTGAGGAACGGGTTATCTCCGAATTAAAAGAGTTAAACAAACCCTTTGTGGTGGTTTTAAACTCTGCCTCGCCCTTTAGTGAGGAAACCAGAGAATTAGCTGAATCCATGCGCAGTCGTTACGATGTATCAGTAATACCAGTGGACGCCGTTAACATGGAATATGAGGATGTTATTGCCATAATGCGGGAATCATTATATGAATTCCCCGTATCCGAAGTCAATGTTAACCTACCCGGTTGGGTTCAGGAATTAGACAGCCACCATTGGCTCAGAAGTCACCTGGAAAGCGATATATTCCAAATTATAGACTCTATAAACAGGGTCAGCGACTTGGATAATGGCATTGCCGCTTTAGCAGCCCTAACGGATACGGAAAACGCCAAATTAGCCTCAATGGATTTAAGCACCGGCGTATCTACCTTAGATGTGGGCATAGACAAAAATTGTTATTACCGCATCCTGGAAGAATTTTCCGGTGAACCAATTTTGGGCGACCAAACCATTATGCGTTTAATTAAAAATTATTCTGTTTCTCACAGAGAATGGGACAAGGTGAAAGACGCAATGGCGGAAGTCCGGGAAAACGGTTATGGCATTGTTACGCCGCAACTTGATGAAATGCAGTTGGATGAACCGGATCTCATCAAGGAGGGGGGACGCTTCGGCGTAAGGCTGAAAGCCAGCGCTCCCAGCTACCACATAATCAGGGCTGATATTAATACGGAAATAACCCCGCTGGTGGGAACGGAAAAGCAATGCGAGGAACTAGCCCGCCACATTATGGACGAATTTGAAGAGGACCCGGAAAAAATGTGGGGAACCAACGTTTTTGGTAAATCTTTATACGATTTGGTTCAGGAGGGCATTGAAGGCAAGCTTTGTACTATGCCGGAAAAAGCCCAGGATAAGCTGCGTCTCACCTTGGAACGCATGGTTAATCATGGCGGTGGCGGCATAATCTGCATAATACTGTAAGACGTCAAAGAAATAAGCACCCAGTTTTCTGCGGTGCTTATTTTGTTTCTCCTTAAACTGTGGTATACTGTCATTATCAACACCGGGAGGTTGACATGGACAGGGTTATAATTGATTTAGAGACCACAGGCATAGACAGCAAGAGAGATAAAATCATTGAGATAGGCGCAGTAAGGATTGACGCTGCCGGCAACCGCCGGGAATTCCATACCTTGGTGGACCCTCAATGTCCTTTAAACCACGTTATAACTGAGCTCACCGGCATAACCGATGAAATGCTGGTGGGACAGCCTTACATTGAAAATGTGGCCTCAGATTTATTTGATTTTTTGGCAAACGCTGTGCCTATAGCCCATAACTCCGGCTTTGAGGCGGGATTCTTGCGAAAATACACAGGTTATGAGCCGGAGGATTGGCTGGATACAATAACTCTCACTAAAATAGCCTTTCCCTATTTAGGCAGTTATTCCCTGGCCAACATCGTACAAGCGCTGGAGCTTTTGAACGAAGAGCCCCATAGGGCTTTGGCGGACGCACGAGCCACGGAATTACTATTTAATACCATAGTGCGCCAACTGACACAGGTGGATAAGGGCATAATTGCAGCCTTAATAGAAATACTGGAACCAAATTACCCAATTTACGGTGATTTCTTGCGACAGTTTGACCCAGAAATTCTGGCCCCTCGTTACCTACCTCCCAAGGTTTCAGGGCAAGATGTTGAAGAACTGCCGCCGCCGGACGAAAACTACTATTTGGAAGAGCATATAATAAAGGACTATTTAGAGGGAGAAGATGGCTTAAAAAGGTATGTTGCCAATTACTGTCCCCGGTCCGCACAGGTAGAGATGGCTCTTAAGGTAGGAGAGGCTTTTAATGATGGTTCCTTTTTGCTGGCGGAAGCGGGAACTGGCACCGGTAAAACAGTAGCTTACCTTTTGCCCGCCGCTCTAATGGCTTACTATGGCCATGCCAGAGTGCTGCTCAGCACCCATACCATACATTTACAAGACCAAATAATTAATAAGGACCTACCGGACATCAATCAACTGTTCAACAATAGCTTGCGTTCCACCTTAGTAAAGGGTCGTAGCCACTATCTTTGCTACCGTAAATGGCACAATGCCTATAATGAGGACGATATAGACAACCCCCTATTTATGGCAGCTTTATTGCCTTGGGTTGCGGAAACCCAAGACGGTGATGTGGACGTGCTAAACCTAAATAGCTATGAGCGCCGGGAATGGCAAAAGTATGCCGCCAGCAGTGATACCTGCCTCCGGGGCCATTGCCCCTATTATCGTAGTAAATGTTTTGTGCATAGGGTGCGCAAACAGGCGGAGAACTCCCATATAATTGTTATAAATCACTCTCTACTCCTGACTGACTCAATGATGGAAGCGGGCACTCTGCCCCATTGTGACTATTTGATAATCGACGAAGCTCATCAGCTAGATAAAGTTGCCGAGGAAAACCTAGGCTATACCCTCACTTTTTTTGATCACGTCGCCTTAATGGCGGATACAAAAAAGTTTCTCGGACAAATGTTTAAGCTCTCAGCCTTTCCCGGATTATTTAATAATGACGCAGAGCTAGAGGATATTCAAGAAAAACAGGATTTTCTCAGCAATCTATTAGCCAGTTTTGATGACAATGCCATTAAGGGCGACTTAATGTTTGGCGCTTTAAAAGACTGCTATAGCAGCTTCCACGAGAGTAAGGGAACGCTGTCAAAAGCCTGGCGCATAGACCGCAAAGCACGGCAGCAGAAAAGATGGCGGGAAGCGGAAACCTTGACGGAAAATTACCTGGTTTGGATTAATGAGCTTGTTTTAGCTGTCAAAAAAGTCAAAGAATACTTTGACAATGAACTGAATGACGAAGGCAATGAAAAGGAGCGCTACAGAGCCCAGGAGATAAGCTGCAAGCTAGCGGAGTTTAGCGCCGCGTTATATTATTTTATACACAGTGAATCTGAAGATATGGTTGCCTGGCTGGAGCAGGGTAATGAACGAGTAGTTTACCCCATAATGCGCCTATCTCCCCTAAAAGTCGATAAGACCTTAGCGGAAAACCTTTACGCCAACAAAGAAAGCATAATATTTGTTTCCGCCACTCTAAGCGTTAATAATAAGTTTAAGTATTTCAGAGAAAATTGTGGCCTAAATCTCACAGAGCGACCTTGTGAGGAGCTTTTATTACCATCTCCCTTTGATTATGAGCGCCAAAGCCTGCTGGTTGCCATTAAAGATACCCCCAATGTCGGCGAAGTCAGTGAATATGAATATCTACAAAAGCTTTCCGATACTATAATTCAATTAGTTACTGCCAGTCAGGGTAGGGCTTTAGTGCTATTTACCTCCCACACCCATTTACGGGAGGTGTTTAAAAATATCGAAAAACCTCTGGCAGACCAGGGTATAGAGGTTCTAGGCCACGATATCAGCGGTGGCCGGAATATCATTATAGAAAAGATGCGGGAGCAGAAAAAAACCGTAATATTAGGGGCTAATAGCTTTTGGGAAGGCATTGATATCGCGGGGGAAAATTTAAGTCTACTCATCATAGTAAAACTGCCGTTTTGGCCGCCAGATATGCCAGTCTTAGCCGCCAAAATGGAGCGCTTAAATGAGGAGGGGAGAAATAACTTTACAGAGTTAAGCTTACCTCAAGCTATAATTAGATTTAAACAAGGCTTTGGCCGCTTATTGCGACAGGAAGGGGATAGGGGAATAGTTTGCGTTTTGGACCGGCGCATTTATGAAAAGCGCTATGGCGCCCAATTTATTAACTCCCTGCCCATTAAGAAAATTTACCCTGCCACGGTTAAAGAAATAAGTAAAATTATTATGGAAAAATTGTAAAAAACTGTCATTATAACTTTCGGGCTAACATAAAATATGGTATAAGATAATTGCCGTTCAGGTCGGCCCATGGGAGGGTAAATAATGAAAGTAATCTACATATCTTTGCCGGAAAAACTTAAAAAATTATTGGGCATAAAACCCAAAAAACAATAAAAAAGATGGGTCGAAGCAAACGACCCGTCTTTTTTATTTTGTCTTATTAAATAATTGTTAATTTTCGGTTTTCACCATTTCCTGAATTATGGCCACACACTTATCCATACCTATTTTACCGCTATCTAAAGACATATGATAGCTTAGGGCTTTACCCCACTTCTTGCCGGTATAGTAATTGTAGTAGGATGAGCGCCTCTTATCCATTTTAATTATAGTTTCTTTTAAGTTATTCCTGCTCATGCCATATTCTGTGGCAGCTCTTTCCATACGGTTATCTATATCAGCAAAAATAAACACATTAAAACAATTATCAAACTCACGCAAAACATAATCAGCGCAGCGCCCAACTATAACGGCATTTTCCCGCTTGGCTATATCTTTAATAATATCTGATTGTATGAGAAAAGCCCGATCATTTAGGGAAATATCCGACATCTCCGAAAAGGTATTAGCCGCATTGTAGAGCCCTAAGGTAAAGTTATGAAAAAGATTGCCTTTGATACTTTCATCGTTTTTTTCCAACAATTCTTTATCCATACCGCTGGCTTCCGCCGCCGCTGCTATAAGTTCCTTATCATAAAAGGCAAAGCCCAGTTCTTTTGCTACTTTTTTGCCAATCATCCTGCCGCCGCTACCGAACTGACGGCCTAATGTAATAATGGTGTTTTTCATATTATCACCTGCTTTCTTATTTTATTTTACCATATTTTAATAAGATTTGTACAGTTTTTTTGCTAACTTAAAGCCTATTAAACTGCCTAATGCTGCAATTATAGTTTTCTCCAGCCAAATAGAAAATATTATATCTCCCCAGGCTAAAGTTAAGGCAAGTAATAAAAGACTGAAGATTATTAGGGGGGACAGTAAAAGCAGGGCAGGGAATATACTGCTATATCGCTGTGGCGCAAAGTATAAATTGCGGAAGCTATATAGATTGCCACCAGTGAAAGCGAGAAAGACAGTAATACCGTTAAATATTCGTAAAACACCAATATTCAACGGCATAATACAATAAATAAACATAAAAAA
>DXZC01000107.1 GCA_019415505.1 Peptococcaceae bacterium
GTAATATTAGTAACTTAGTATTAATATTAATCTTATTTATTATTTACTTTATCTACTTCCTCAGAAAAAGGAGGGGAAAAGTATGTTAAAGAAGTCTATTTGTATTGCTGCTCTACTTTTGTTAACCTTGCCTCTGAGCGGTTGTTGGGACAACGTGGTAATAGAAGAAAACACCATTATCACCTCAATCGGGATTGATGAAACAGAGCCAAATGAAGAACCAGGCAAATCCCCCCACAAGTATATTTTTGTCACAGTTGGCAGCTTTAATGACAAAGATAAGGGTGATTTTACAACTGTAGAAGCTGATATCCTAAGCGAAGCCCTGATAAAGGGCAATAACCGCTCTGTGCACCCACTTCGCTCCGCTAAGTTACATAGTATAGTATTCAACCGTCAAGCAGCGGAACACGGTTATATACCGTTAGTTGATACCCATAAACTAGAAGAAGTAAATCGCTTTCTGCCGGATTATATGGTATCCAATACCGATGCTTTAGAGATATTCAATACCTTAGGCAAAATGGGGTTGCAGGAAAAGGCGCTCACTTATTTAACCGATTTAGTAAACGGCGCGGCTAAATCCGGCTATTGCCCGGATATATCCACCTATGATTTTAATTTAGACTTTCTTAGTAAAGGACCGGACCCCATGCTGCCCTTGCTAGATATTAAAAATGATACTATCTTTGTTAAAGGTACGGCGTTATTTGCCAATGATAAAATGGTGGGGGAACTTACAGCTACAGAAAGTGTCTTTTTAAATCTTATACGCAACAATAAATCCTCGTTTTCTTACTATATACTCTTTCCCCTACAGGACGCCGCCTTTGATGACGCTATTTTTCAAACCCATAAATGCAATGCCAAAATTAGCACAGAAACCCAGGGGGACGATTTAATTATTAACATAGACTTAGAGGTTAACGGCTATTTTGACAAATTTGTCTGGGGGCATTTACAGAAGATGATGAGTTATGAAGAGATTAACTCCTATATTAAAAATTATTTTAATACCAATGCCAAGGAAGTCTTTACCGTCTTACAAAGCTATAAATCAGACCCCTGTAATGTCAAGGGAATCCTAAAAATGAACGATTATAGTTTTTATAATACCAGGGACTTTGCAAAGGTTTATCAAAAAGCAAAGGTAAATGTTAACACGGATTTAGATATAACCAATTCCCCGAACCCCAAAGTAACCAAATAAAGCCCCATTTACTGCTCTCAATAAAAAATATCCCGCCGGATTTTAAGCTTCCAGCGGGATATCTTTATTTAGTTAACAAAAAATTTAGATTATAACTACTTAAATTATTCGGCAGGCAGTAAAACTTCAACTACCCGGACTATCATAGTCGCACCTTCAGCCCTGTTGGTTACTTTTTTAGGCTGGAAGTAGAATTTTCCGTCGGTACCTTCAATACCCTTAACCATACCTTCTTTATTCAAGGCGTTTACAGCGTCAACTGCCCAAGCTGAAATTGTCTTAGCATCGGCAAATTCCACCGGCGTTTTGTCTCCCTTTAATTCAAGCTTTTCATATTCAGTCAAATATCTGTAGATGAAGGTGAAAGCCTGTTCACGGGTAACAAATTCCATCGGTCCAAAGGTAGTGGCGGTAAGACCTTCTGTTACGCCGGATTCCGCAGCCCACTGTACATAGGGGGCATACCAAGCGTCAGCCTTCACATCGGTGAAGTCGGTTTTACCGTCAAAATCACCTTCATCCTCTCCAGCAACGCAGAAGAGCATTTTTACTAACTGAGCCCGAGTGAAGCCTTCGCCAGGAGCATAGGTATCCAAGGTTTTACCATTAACTATGCCCAGGGTTACTAAACCATAAATATTTTCTTTAGCCCAGTTGTAATTATCGAGGTCTTTAAATAAGGATACATCTATGCCTGAATTAGCCGGTAAACGGACGAGATTAGGAATCTTGGTGCCATTAGGCAAATCGCCCAATTGGTGGTCGGCGTCAACGGCGATGCCGTCAGCATATCTTTCGACCTGCAATTTATGGGTTCCGGCAGTAATCATACTGGCAGGTACGCTAATTAAACCCTCGGCATCTGTTGTACCATCCAGCTTGTTACCGTCGAAAGTAACGGTAGCGCCGGCCAAAGGCGCAAGAACTGGCTTCCAGGCTGCGTCTTGAGTGTTAACAACTAACATGAGTTGGTAGGTGCCATCATTACCATATACGATTGTAGCGATAGCAACATTAGCCATGGGCATCACGGAATATGCTAATGTAACGCTATCACCATCGCTAACCATTGTAGCGTCCATACCTTTATCTGAGATTTCGCCATTTACGGCAAAAAGCCAGCCGGTATAAATAGTTTCACTACCCTGAACAAAGGAAAGCTCTCCGTAATCGTTAACCGACTCAATATAGCCAGGAGAATTTGAGACATACTCAATCTTCTTATCCTTCATAAATTGGGTGACGACGTCATAAGCGCTTACTTCGTCAGCTTTTTTTTCTAGAGTAACCTTGTAATCAGAATCATAAGAAATATTCTTGTCGGGACCTTCAATCTGTACAGATACGGTCAATGTTGTGCTGTCCGCTGCCATAACTCCGCAAACTGGCGCCAGAGCAAATGCGGCCATAACCATGACCAGGGCGAACAATACCAATGGTGTTTTTTTCATTTCCATCCTCCTAAAAATAAATTATAAAAAAAGTGAGGTGGAATACCTCACATTTTTACGCAAGTGTATTACAAAACAGTTCTCGCTATTTTGAAATAATTTACAGGTATCCGGCTTGCTATTTTACTAGCTTACGGCGGCGGAACCGCTGAGGATTTGCACCTCAATTCCCTGGCAATAATAACATTTTTTAGCAATATTTGCTTATTACCTGTTTATAGTAACCTATTTGACACCTCGTGTCAACTAATATACACGCATATAATAATTTTTTCTACATCAAACTTAATCTTTTCTTTTGGTAAGGCCAGTTTACAGAGGTTTTTTTACTGTCCGGCTTCGGGATGTTGATTTTTTTGCCGTAATATGTATCTCACAAACCATAGAGAGCAACCTAAAGCAAATAAAATGCCAATAGGATAAGATATAGCGGCGGATAACCGCAGCCCTTCTGGAGCCATAAGGATATAAGTGGAAGTTACCGCAGACATAAACGCCGCCGGTATAGCCGTAAGCCAAGGATTTTTGCCCTCACGGAACAGATAGACAGAGGCCGTCCATAAGGCCATCATTGCCAAAGTTTGATTGCTCCAGGAAAAATAGCGCCACACGATAGTAACGTCTTGCTGGCATAAAATATAGCCGACAGTTAATAAGGGCACCGCAATGAATAAGCGGCGTCTTACACTCTTTTGCTCGATTTTAAACCAATCAGCTATAACTAAGCGGGCGCTGCGAAAGGCGGTATCGCCGGAGGATATGGGGCAGGCTATTACCCCAATCATAGCAAATACAGCGCCAACTGGTCCTAATAGTCCGTTACAAATTTCATAGACCACGCCGCTTTGCCCTCCCAGGCGGGTAATGGCTTCCTGAAGCCCGCCAGTTGATTCATAAAAGGCCACGCCAGCAGCGGCCCAGATTAAAGCTATCACGCCTTCCGCTACCATAGCGCCATAAAATATTTTACGGCCCTCGGTTTCCTTGGCTATACAGCGGGCCATGAGGGGAGATTGGGTAGCGTGAAAGCCGGAAATTGCGCCACAAGCCACGGTAATAAACATAAAAGGCCATATGGGTTCAGACTTAGGGTGTAGATTGGCCAAGGTTATTTCCGGAATGGCATAGCCCTTAATAAAGATGCCGCCAATTACGCCTAGGGCCATGAAAATTAGGCTAAGTCCAAAAATTGGGTATACCCGGCCAATAAGTTTATCTATCGGTATCATGGTAGCTAAAAAGTAGTAAGCAATGATAACAATTACCCAAAATCCCAGGGAAAAAGTATCAGGAGTTAAAATAGCCAAAAGACCCGCTGGGCCAGTGGCAAAAACAGTTCCCACCAAAACCAGGAGCACTACGGAAAAAATACGCATTATGACTTTAGCTATTGGGCCTAAATATATGCCCACCAATTCCGCAATAGAGGTACCGTTGTGCCGCATGGACATCATACCTATAAAAAAATCATGTACCGCGCCGGCAAAGATAGTGCCCAGGGTAATCCATAAAAATACCACTGGACCCCATAAAGCCCCGAGAATGGCGCCGTAAATGGGACCTAAACCGGCAATATTAAGTAGCTGTATAAGAAAAATTTTGGGGGTGGACATTGCCACATAGTCAGCCCCGTCTCTCAGGGACACCGCCGGCGTGGGACGGTCATCAGGTCCAAAAACCTTTTCCACAAACTTACCGTACAGAAAATACCCCGCAATTAAAGCTACTAAACATATAAAAAAAGAAATCATAATTTCTCCTGCTCTCACATAGAAAGGTTTCTCTTTTAGCATTTCCGAGAGGATAGCTGATTATTTATGGTCCCGGTATAAAATCTAAAATATAAATGGCCAAAGTTAATATTTTGGAAGTGGCAGATGACGTCCTACTCAGGAAAAATAATCGAGGAAAAGCCTTTATCTGGAGCAGATAAAGGCTTTTTATAGTGCAATTTTATTCTACAATCAGTCGTTTCTTCTCAGGAAGGAGGGAATTTCCAAATCATCTAATTCAAAACTGCTACCACCAAAGGTAGAGGAACTCTTAGTTTCCGGCTCCTTAGCTTTTTCCTGAGTCGCCTCACCGTCAAAACCTGTGGCAATAACGATAACCCGAACTTCATCGTCTAAGGCTTCGTCAATAGCCGCACCAAAGATAATATTGGCGTCTTTATCGGCGGCTTCTTCCACAATTTTAGCGGCTTCATTAACCTCAAACAGACTTAAATTGGGACAGCCGGTAATGTTTAAGATAACGCCTTGAGCGCCATGGATTGAGGATTCTAACAATGGGCTGGAAATAGCAGCTGTCGCCGCGTCAACGGCACGGTTTTCGCCCCGGGCAATACCGATACCCATTAAGGCGCTGCCAGCATCTTTCATCACGGACTTAACATCGTTAAAGTCAAGATTAATCAAGGCGGGCATACTGATAAGGTCGGTAATACTTTGAATACCTTGATGCAATACGTCGTTGACTATGCCAAAGCTCTCCGTCATAGGAGTGCGGCTATCTACAATTTGTAAAAGTTTATCATTAGGAATGGTAATTAAGGCATCTACTTCATCTTTTAATTCATTGATGCCATATTCAGCTTGTTGGGAACGCCTTCTACCTTCAAAGCTAAAGGGCCGAGTGACAACCCCCACGGTGAGAGCGCCAAGTTCTCTGGCTACGGAAGCAATTATAGGAGCGGCGCCTGTGCCTGTGCCACCGCCCATGCCGGCGGTAACAAAGACCATATCAGAGCCGGCCAACATTTCTTTAATTTCTTCCCTGCTTTCTTCAGCAGATTTTCTACCCATTTCAGGGTTACCGCCAGAGCCTAAACCCCTAGTTAATTTAGTGCCGATTTGCAGTTTTTCATCGGCTTCGGATTTTTTCAGGACTTGCAGGTCAGTGTTAACCGCAATGAAATCCACACCATTGACTTCATTGACAATCATGTGGTCTATGGCGTTATTGCCACCGCCGCCGACCCCCACTACCCGGATCTTAGCGAACTGATCGTAATCCATATCTTCAAATTCCAATGCCATGCCATTTCCTCCCTTTATATTTATACGATAATAATGGACTTCGAGAATCGAGGAATCTGTATAATACTATTTTTCAAATTTAATAAACCATACAAATATCCTGTTTAATTATAATGCTTTTTGATGTTCTTGTCAATTACTCTGATATTTTTCCCTATTAAGTAATTATTCGGTATTTTCTGTCGAATTATCGGAGTCAGCCGTTGATTCCGATGATTCAGATGACTCTGCCGCCGGGCTAGAGCTACCGCCCGCTGCTGCACCAGAGTTATCCTGATTTTCTGAGTCAGGCTGGGCGCCGTTGCCGTCAGTTCCCTGGTTTTCTGCGTCAGATTTATTTTTTTCCGCTTCTTTTTTTGCCTTGGCTTCAGCTTCCGCCTTTTCTTTGGCCGCTATTATGTCGTAACCGCTGACTACAGGATTGGAGGGCGAGGAAACGTCTATATACTCTACCTGGGGCAAGGCTGAGGCCGGTATTTGCTGTAATAGACCGTCCAGCGTGTTTTTCTTCTTCCACATATCCTCGTTCTTACCCAGACGAACCTTGAGATCGCCGATAAAGAAGACAAAGTTCCCTTTTTCCGTGTAATGCAATTCCCGGAGCTGTCCCCGGCAATAGTCGCCCAAAACTCGAGAAACCTCAATAGCGTCATCCAGGCCCTTAATCCCGCTCAGTTGCAAACCAACCGGTAAGTTTTCCGGCAACTCCAGACCGGTAATTAAAGGCAAATAATCGTTATATTCCTGCCGCTTAATAAAGATATAGCCTTGATTATCCATTAAGTAATAGCAGTCGTCTCCGGGAACCCAGGCTACAGCGTCCCGCTCCGTAACGGTAATCAATATCTTATGGGGCGGGCGGGTATTAACCGCTACGTTATCTACAGCAGCGTGGAGCGCTATTAATTCTTCAGCTTCCTGACGGTTAACGTCAAAAAGATTACTACCCATTTCTATACCGGAAAGAGTTATGATATCCTCTTCGTTTATTCTCTCCAAGCCCCGCACTTCAATGGTCTTAACTGTAAAAACACTACTTTGCAAAAAGAAAAATACAGCTACGCAAAGCAATATTACAATTATAATTCTCAGCAGACAACCACCTTTGTTGACTCTCTGCCGCCTACTATTACGGCGTGTTACGGGTTGACCGCCTGACCGGCGTTTGCTCCGCCCAGTGGAGCTGTTACGGCGCCTGGCCGCGGCATTACTTTTAGCCCCGGCAGGGGTTATACCCCGGTTCCGTTGTCCGGCATCTGCCATGTTATGATCCCCTCTTTACAGTTTTCTCTTTATTATTTGGGGACTTGTCTTTAACCTTTGGCCTAACTTCCCCTATCTTAGTTATTATAATGAAAAAACCAGGCCGCGTAAAGGGGCAATGCGAAATTTCCACAAAAATATACCAAATAAGACCTTTATTGTACTGGTATGGTAAGGTAGGAGAAAAATTATTGCGCAAATTGTATTTAACTATTGCGTTAGCAGACGGATAGCGGTATAATAAGCGGGAATTATATAGGACAGTTCGCGACCATCCTGTCCCAAAACAAAACTACGGGCGCGGCCTCAGGCCGCAACAGACAAGTGTAATATTTGTCTGGAATGGCGCTTTGTCGCCATTTTTTATTGCCCTGCAAAGGAGAAATGATAATGCCCAATGAACTACTGCTC
>DXZC01000108.1 GCA_019415505.1 Peptococcaceae bacterium
TATTAATACCCGGTTATTCTTCTACTGAGTGCATTCCCACCAACGTCAAATTACAAACTCCCCTGGTTAAATTCTCTCAGGGAGAGGAACCGGCAATATCCCTAAATATCCCCCTAACCTCCGCTATTATGCAGTCCGTTTCCGATGACGGTATGGCTGTAGCCTTAGCCAAGGAAGGCGGGATTTCCTTTATATATGGCTCCCAGTCAATAGAGGAGCAGAGTAAAATGGTAGCAAAGGTAAAGGGTTACAGGGCTGGCTTTGTTACCAGCGATTCCAATATTGCCCCGGAAGCAACTTTACAGGATATCTTAACTTTAAAAGCAAAAACAGGTCACTCTACTGTGGCGGTAACTGTGGACGGCACCGCCCAGGGTAAACTAGTTGGCATAGTCACCAGCCGGGACTATCGAGTTAGCAGAATGAGCCTTGACACCAAGGTGGCAGACTTTATGACTAAGTTTGAGCATTTAGTTTATGCTCCGGAAAATACCACGTTAAAAGAGGCCAACGACATTATCTGGGAGCATAAGCTCAATTGCCTGCCCATTATTGATCAGGAGCAAAAGCTTAAAGCCTTGGTTTTTCGCAAGGATTATGACTCCCATAAAAAAGACGAAAATGAGCTGATTGATAACCATAAACGCTACATGGTGGGAGCAGGCATCAACACCAGGGACTACGCTGAGAGGATTCCCGCCTTGCTGGCAGCGGGAGCAGATGTGCTATGCATTGACAGCTCTGAAGGATATTCCGAATGGCAAAGGATTGTTTTAAAATACGTGCGGGAAAACTATGGCGACCAAGTTAAAATTGGCGCCGGTAATGTAGTGGACGGCGCTGGTTTCCGTTTTCTGGCGGAGGCGGGAGCTGATTTTATTAAAGTGGGAATCGGCGGCGGCGCAATATGTATTACCAGGGAGCAAAAAGGCATTGGCCGAGGCCAGGCTACAGCCGTTATAGAAGTTGCTCAGGCTAGAGATGAATATTACCGGGAAACAGGGGTATATATACCTATTTGCTCAGACGGCGGCATAGTACATGATTACCATATTACTCTAGCTTTAGCTATGGGGGCTGACTTCTTAATGCTGGGGCGTTATTTTGCCCGCTTTGATGAAAGTCCCACCAAAAAGGTAAGCATAAATGGCAACTATATGAAAGAATATTGGGGCGAAGGTAGCGCCAGGGCCAGAAACTGGCAACGGTATGACTTAGGCGGCGCCGCCAAGTTATCCTTTGAGGAAGGGGTTGACTCCTTTGTACCTTATGCCGGCAGCTTAAAGGACAATGTAGGTCTTTCCCTCAGTAAGGTAAAGTCAACAATGTGTAATTGCGGTTGCTTAACTATTCCGGAGCTGCAAAAAAGTGCTAAAATAACCCTAGTTTCCTCCACCAGTATTGTGGAGGGCGGCACCCATGATGTTTTACTCAGAGATAAAAATTGGGCTTAATTTTAAATAGGTTTTCGGGTTTTAGACCCGTACAACGCAAATTTAATACGCAAAAAAGCGGGAGACAACGAATAGCCTAATTCGAGTATCCCGCTTTTATTTTGGATAATTATTATTGATTTTAGGGAATTAGCAACGCCATAATAGCTTTTTGAGCGTGAAGCCGATTTTCCGCTTCCTCAAAGACTACGGAATGACTGCCTTCTATAACTTCCTCGGTT
Organism: Peptococcaceae bacterium; assembly: GCA_019415505.1. Taxonomy (GTDB): domain Bacteria; phylum Bacillota; class Dehalobacteriia; order UBA7702; family UBA7702; genus Cryptoclostridium. The sequence goes on from DXZC01000108.1 coordinate 1,676, forward strand.
ATTTCCTCACCTCGGTGAGCTGGGAGACAATGGAGAACCAAAGAATCGTCCTTGGTTACTTTCAGCAGCTCATTGTTAACTTGGTAAACGCCGGCAAAAGCTTTCTGCCTTTCCGCAGCCTCTCCTTCCTGACCCATACTAGCCCAAACATCGGTATACACTACATCGGCCCCTTCAGCGGCTGCCAAAGGATCACGGTAAAGCTGTACAATGCTACTCATGTCTCCGGCTATTTCCTGGGCTTCAGCCATTACCTGAGAATTGGGATCATAGCCTTCAGGGCAAGCCAAGGTAATATCCATACCGACTTTGGCACAGCCATACATGAGAGAATGGGCCATATTATTGCCATCGCCAATATAGGCGAGCTTTAAACCCTTTAATTCCCGTTTATACTCGCGGATAGTTTGCAAGTCAGCCAATACTTGACAAGGATGCAACAGATCAGTAAGTCCGTTAATTACAGGAATATCAGCATATTTGGCCAACTCCTCCACATCGCTATGGGCAAAAGTACGAATCATAATAGCGTCCAAATAGCGGGAGAGTACCCGGGCCGTATCCTTGATAGGTTCGCCCCGGCCTAATTGCAAATCATTACCACTCAGGAAAAGCCCGGTGCCGCCTAATTGGTGAATCCCTGTTTGGAAGGATACTCTGGTTCTGGTGGAGCTCTTAGTGAAAAGCATACCCAAGGTTCGGCCTGGTAAATACCGCATGGTGCCGTCATCCCGTTGTTCAGACTTTAAACCATCGGCAACATCGAGAAAATACAGAATTTCATCGCAGCTGTAATCCTTGAGGGACAAGAAATCCCTGCCTTCAAATTTTTTGGTAATTTCCATAAATACCTCCCTATCAAGTTTTTTCTAGGTGTTCGCCAGCTTAAAGCCCCTTGGCGTTAATCATTCTTTCCCAGCTTAATGGCATATCACAGGGCGAAAAAAATGATAAGAGGCAAAAATACCTTTAAACAGGGTTGCACTGAGTTGCCAAACCACGTGCAAAAGCGGCAACACCTTCGTCAATTTGTTCCTTTGTGCAGTTTAGCGGCGGTAGAAAGCGTACTACATGGGGACCGGCCCCCAGTAGGATAACCCCTTCCTGGAGAGATGCGGCAACTACAGCACCAGCATTACCCTCTATTTCCGCTCCTACCAATAAGCCAAGACCACGAACATCCCGCAGGTAGGGACTTTCCAGGGCGCGGAGCTTTGCTTGCAAATATTGGCCCTGACACAGAGCGTTATCTATGGCCCCGACCCTTTCCAGCTCGTGCAAATAGGCCAGACCAGCAGCAGCAGCCACCGGGTTACCCCCAAAGGTAGAACCGTGACTGCCCGGCCCGAAGGACGCGGCTACCTCATCTGTAGCAATAAAAGCCCCCAGGGGTAAGCCGCCGCCCAGGGATTTGGCTAAAGTTACAATATCTGGCTTTACGCCATAATTTTCGTAGCAAAAAAGCTTACCGCACCGGCCCAAACCACATTGGATCTCGTCAAATATTAATAAAATGCCCTTTTCATCGCATAAACTGCGTATATCCTTTAAATATTCGACCCCGGCAGGGTAAACTCCTCCTTCTCCCTGAACAGGTTCTAACATTATTGCCGCAGTGTGGCTATTTACCGCACTAGCTAAGGCGGAAAAATCATTATAAGGCACATAGGTAAAACCCGCCAAAAGCGGTGCAAAACCCACCTTTACCTTATCTTGACCAGTGGCGGTAAGAGTCGCCATAGTACGGCCGTGAAACGACTTCTCCATGGTTATTATTTCAGTCTTATCCTCGCCCCTGTCATGCCAATATTTACGGGCTAGTTTTATAGCTCCCTCGTTGGCTTCAGCGCCACTATTGGCAAAAAACACTTTGCCCAGGCCGGAGCTAGGTACCAGCTCAGCAGCGAGATTACACTGTGGCTCAGACCAAAAAAGGTTAGAGCAATGGATAATTTTACTGCTTTGCTCCCTTATGGCCTCGGTTATGGCGGCACAACAGTGACCCAGATTGTTTACAGAAATACCACTGCTAAAATCAAGATACTTCCGCCCCTGGTCGTCCCAAACGTAGCTACCCTCACCGCGCACCAAGGCAAAATCATAGCGACCATAGGTGTTCATTATATATTGTTTGCTTTGTTCAGCTATATTCATTATTTAACCTCTTTTTATCTCTTTAATCTCCCACAACCATAGTACCGACGCCGCTATCTGTAAATAATTCCAAAAGCAAGCTGTGCTCCACTCTACCGTCAATAATATGTACGCCGCCCACGCCGCCTTCTATGGCGTTCATACAGCTCTCCACCTTGGGAATCATGCCTTTATTGATTACCTTATCCTGGATTAACTGGGGCATTTCCGAAGCCTTAATTACAGAAATCAGGGAATCCTTATCCTGAAAGTCCCGCAGTATACCCTCAACATCAGTGAGGAGAAATAGCTTCTCCGCACCTAAAGCAGCGGCAATTTTTCCCGCCGCATAGTCCGCGTTAACATTGTAGGTCCCGCCCTGGTCATCAGTACCAATAGGAGAGATAATGGGAATATAGTCATCGGCTAATAAGTCGTTAATCAGCTTACAGTCCACGGACTCTACTTCCCCCACCATGCCAATGTCCACGCTAGTAACCCCTTGGGGCTGCTGTATCTTGGCATATTTTTTGTGGCATTTTAGCATAGCGCCGTCCTTACCGGAAAGGCCCACAGCCTTACCGCCCAGACCATTAACAGCGGAAACAATATTTTGATTCACCTTGCCCACTAACACCATGGAGACTGTTTCCATTACAGCCTCGTCGGTAACGCGCAAGCCGCTTTTAAAATCGCTTTTAATATCCAGCCGCTGCAAATAGTCCTCAATATCCGGGCCGCCGCCATGTACTAAAACAGTGCGAATGCCAATGAGATTCATGAGCACTAAATCTTTGAAAACAGCTTCCTTCAGTTTTTCGTTAATCATGGCGTTACCGCCGTATTTTACCACAATGGTTTTACCGTGAAACTTTTTCACATAAGGTAAACATTCTATAAATACATGGGCCTTGGCCAGATTTTTATCGTAATTACTTGTCATTTCTCCTCACTCTACTTGGTTATTAGCTATGATTTTAAATATATAGTCTGATAGGTCTGGGATAAAGCCTTGCCGCTTTACCCCAGACCCCAAATATTTAATATATCATTAGTATACACCGACGTTAACCTTAATTAGTGCTCAAGATTAGCCAGCCGCTTATACTCAACTAAGCTAAAATATCTACTGCTTAAAAATTTGCAACATATCGCATAACATTAGGTACGGTAATCCGCATTGATCTTCACATAGTCATAAGATAAGTCACAACCCCAGGCTTGGGCTGTAGCATTACCCTCCTGGAGAGTGATTACCACAGCAACCTCCTCCTCTTGGAGGATTTTAGCGGCATAATTTTCGTCAAACCTCAGGCCGCCGCCGTTTTCCGCCACCAACAATTTACCGCTATAACTTTCTAAGGTGATATTTACTTTCGTGGCGTCAAAATCCACACCACTATAGCCAGCAGCGCAAATTATCCGCCCCCAGTTGGCGTCCTTACCAAAAATAGCCGCCTTCACTAAGTTGGAGGAAACCACGGATTTTGCCATTTTACGGGCGTCCGCCAGAGTTTTAGCGCCCTCTACCCTAGCTTCTAACAGGTGAGTAGCGCCCTCGCCGTCCCGTGCTATTTTTTTGGCTAAATAAACGGCAATGCGGCTTAAAGCGCTGACAAATAAGGCGTAGTTTTTACTGTTAGGCATTATCTCAGCGTTGCCAGCCAAGCCGTTGGCTAGCATAATCACCGTATCATTGGTGCTCATATCGCCGTCTACAGAGATTTGATTAAAGCTTCCCGCAACAGCCTCATCTAAAGCCTGTTGCAGAGTTTTTTGGCTTATCACCGCGTCAGTGGTGATAAAAGAGAGCATCGTCGCCATGTGAGGACAAATCATACCGGACCCTTTGGCAATGCCGCCCAAAGTTACATTTATGCCGTCTAAATCGATGGTTAAGGCCATTTCCTTGGTATGTAAATCCGTGGTCAAAATAGCCTCAGCAGCGCTATGGCCGCCCTCAGCATCCAACTGCTCAGAAACTAAATCCACGCCAGCTAAAAGCCTCTCCATGGGCAAATTCTGACCAATAACACCAGTGGAGGACATTAATACCATATCCGAAGCAATCCCCAAACGCTGGCCTACCTTTTTGACGATAGTAGCCACATCGTCCAGTCCCTGCTGTCCTGTACAAGCATTGGCATTGCCTGAGTTAACAAATATAGCTTGCGCCACGCCTTTCGCCAGAATTTTCATATCATATTGTACCGGAGCTGCCTTGACAACATTAGTGGTAAACATTGCCGCCATATTACAAGGTTTTTCCGAGTAAATTAGAGCCACATCTTTTTTTTCTTGATTGGAGCTTTTCACCCCGACATATACGCCGGCAGCTTGAAACCCCTGGGCGGCTGTAACCGCCCCCGCGAATTGAGCCATAATAGCCTCCTATTTTTATTATGTATTAGGGGAAGGTCGGGAGCATAGTTAACCCTGTATTTTCCGGCCAGCCATATATGATATTCATATTCTGCACAGCCTGACCAGCTGCTCCCTTTACCAAGTTATCAATGGCAGTGGAAACTATCACCCTTTGGGTACGGTTATCCACCGTAAAACCCAAATAAACAAAGTTTGTGCCCTGAACCCATTTGGTCTGGGGAAATTCTCCCTGGGGCAACAAGTGGATGAAATATTCCTGGCCGTAAAATCTTCGGAACACTGCCGCTAAATCCGCGCCTACGGCCTTTGCTGTCAGTTTAGCATAGGCAGTTGTGAGTATACCCCTATTCATTGGCGTTAAGTGGGGTGTAAAGCTGATAACCACAGGCTGTCCCGCAGCCTCACTGTAGTTCTGCTCAATTTCCGGGGTATGACGGTGGCTAGCAACGCCGTAAGCCTTGATGTTCTCGGAAGCTTCACAATAAAGGGAGCCTTCCTTTAAGCCCCTACCCGCTCCGGTTATACCGCTTTTACTATCCACAACTATACTATCGGTAACCAGCAAACCCTCTTTTAACAAGGGATAAAGAGCCAGGGTAGCGCCGGTAGGGTAACAACCGGGGTTAGCCACCAGGTCTGCCCCCTTAACTTTGTGCCGATATATCTCCGGCAAGCCATAAGGTGTGGTAGCGCAAATTTCCTTATATGGGTGGGGCTGATACCAATCTTCATATACGGCGCAATCACGGAAGCGGAAATCCGCCCCTAAATCTACAGCCTTCTTCCCCGCTGCTAAAATATTTTTTACATGGGGAGCTGATTTACCGTGAGGTAAGGCCAAAAATACCAGGTCGGAATCGGCTAAATAAGAACTGTCAGCCAAGTCTTCAATTATTATTTCTCCCAATTCTCCTAAAAAGGGAAAAATCTCCTTATAGGCTCTGCCAGCGTTGGCGTGGGCCAGGAGATGTTTTATTTTACAATGGGGGTGCCGCGCTAAAATGCGTACCAGTTCGCCGCCAGCATAACCAGAAGCCCCCAATATCGCAACATTAATCAACCTTCTTGCCTCCTTGCGATAATATACATATAACTATACACCATTTTTAATATATATGCAATAGTAT
>DXZC01000109.1:0-1402 GCA_019415505.1 Peptococcaceae bacterium
CTTAAATCGATTTTGCGTGGCTTCGGTATTTCGCCAAAGCAATGACCGCTTAACATTTTGTTCATTTTTATTGTTCCTTTCTTTAAAGTTAAGCCTGGTTTGAAAGTTAAAGTTTTTCCAGCACAACGCCGGTATGCTCCGAAAATTTAACCGGGGATATATAATAGGTATATTTGCTGGACTGCTTAACCGCATAGCCAAAGGGCAGCACGCCTCTTTGCAGCCCAACCCTGATAAACTGTTGGCACACTCCCATCAGTTTTGCGGCTGTGGCCACCGATAAATTGATGCTGCTGATTTTTAGCTCCTCTTCTGCGTCAAAAAATTCCAACGGATAATCTAACGCGTCGGCTATGAGTTGCTTTGTCGCCGCCTTTGGCGTGTTTTTGCCCGCCAAATACTGGCTAATCGACGCTCTGCTCAACCCGGTGATTTCCGCCAGCTTCGCGGCTGTTAGCTCCTTCTCAAGCAAAGCCCTTTTTAGTTGCGTTGAATACATCTAATCATCTCCAATCCTAAGTGATATTTTAATGTTTTTGCGGTGTAATTAAATCCGCTCTACCGGACATTAATTGCCGCCCCGGTGGTACGGCTCTTTTTTACCCAGCGTTTATCTAGCTTTTAGTTTACTGCCATAAATGGGGCAGAGGCGCGCATTTTTTATTTTTCCCGTGATAATTACAGTCATTTACTTGACCTTGGTGGGCCGTGGACCCTATTTACCGGCCTTTTGCCCCCAAATCTTTCTGGCGTAAAGCAGGATATTTATGAAAAAGGCCGGATATTTGTGAGGCCATATATACATAAAGGATATTTGTGAAGCCATATATACATAAATAAAATAATGCTCCCAGATGAATGGCAATAATGCCGCAGGGTGAATGGCAATAATGCCGCAGAAGGGGAGGGGGCATGTTTAACCGCCCGCTATCTTGACCTGCCCGCCTCTTTCCCTCGCTTCACAAGATTACTGCCCCACCCTAGTCAAGTCTTGCCCTTGACCCTTGCAATCCTCTATGGACTCAGTAACCGCAGAGGTGGTAAGGGTAAAGAAGCAAGGGTAAAAGCGGCGTGTGTCGTGTCCCGTGCAGCCTCCCCAGCCAGGGGAACCGCTGTCACAAAGCCGAGGGTAGAAGCGGCGTGTGTCGTGTTCCGCACAGTCTCCCCTGTCAGAGGGGAACCGCTGTCACAAAGCCGAGGGTAGAAGCGGCGTGTGTAATGTCCCGTGCAGCCTCCCCCAGCCAGAGGGGCATCGCTGTTGCAAAAGCCGAGGGTAGAAGCAGCGTGTGTCGTGTTCCGCACAGTCTCCCCAGCCAGGGGAACCGTTATTGCAAAAAGCCAAGGGTAGAAGCGGCGTGTGTCGTCTTCCGTGCGGTCTCCTCCGCAAGAGAGACATCGCTAT
>DXZC01000109.1:1502-7198 GCA_019415505.1 Peptococcaceae bacterium
TGCAAAAAGCCAAGGGTAGAAGCGGCGTGTGTCGTGTTCCGCACAGCCTCCCCAGTCAGAGACACCGCTGTCGCAAAAAGCCGAGGGTAAAAGCGGCGTGTGTCATGTCCCGTGCGGTTTCCTCCGCAAGAGAGACATCGCTATTGCAAAAAGCCAAGGGTAGAAGCGGCGTGTGTCGTGTTCCGCACAGCCTCCCCAGCCAGGGGAACCGCTATTGCAAAAAGCCAAGGGTAAAAGCGGCGTGTGTTGTGTTCCGTGCGGTCTCCCCCAGCCAGAGGGGAACCGCTGTCACAAAGCCGAGGGTAGAAGCAGCGTGTGTCGTGTTTCACACAGCCTCCCCAGTCAGAGACATCGCCGTCGCAAAAAGCCGAGGGTAAAAAAATAGGGGCAAAACTGCCGGCAATTAAACAACCGGCTACCCTGTTAATTTGTAGCTTATTGGGCGACATTGTTTTTAAAAAAAATGGCCGTTGGTTCGTCCAGTTCGAGAATATCCATCATGGCTTTTATCTCATCACTGTTGAACACGCCTTTTTTCATCTTATCATAAAATGTTTTGGGGGTTATACCCAGCATATTGGCAACTTTCGCCTGGGATAATCCTTTAGAAACAATTAAACCCTTCAGTTCATTTGTGGCAATCATCGCGGATTCCTCCTTTCTTGTCGCTTTATATGCTACAATAATATCATTGTTCTTGTAGCCTGTCAAGAGAAACTTTGATATTTTAATTAAAAAACTGTTGCATATTAGGAGAAATATGTTATAATATCATTAACCAATGAAAAAAGGAGCCAAGCTAATGTCCTTAAAGGATAATATTAAGAAAAAAAGACTGGAGCATAAGTTAACTTTAGAGGATGTGTCCAAGGTAGTAGGCGTAACAAGGCAGACAATTCAAAAATATGAAAGTGGCGTGGTGTCAAATATCCCTTCAGATAAGATAGAACTTCTGGCCAAAGCCTTGCATACCACCCCCGCGTACCTCATGGGCTGGGAAGACGATACCGATGATATATACAACCACCCCGACATTCTGCCTATCAAAAAGAAAAGATTTCCTTTAATTGGCGGCGTCGCCTGTGGAGAGCCGCTTTACAAGGAGGATGATTTTGAAAGCTACGTGGAAGCGGGAGCAGATATTAACGCTGATTTTGCCATGCACTGTCACGGCAGCAGTATGGAAAACATCGGCATAAAGGACGGCTATATTGTGTTTATTCGCAAACAGCCCGCAGTGGAGAACGGAGAGGTGGCAGCAGTAAACATAGACGGAGAATATACCCTGAAGCGCGTTTATAAGTATAGCGATGTGTTGCTTTTGCGAGCGGAAAATCCCGATTGTGAAGATTTAGAATACAAAGAAGGTGACGCTGAAAATATCTCTGTCCTGGGCAAAGCCGTAGCTTTTCAAGGAGATGTGAAGTAAAAACAAGGTGGTAAGGGAAACAAGTAGATATGAAATAAAAATCAGGGGGTAAGGAAAACGATGAAAAAGATGGGGGTATTCTTAGGGTTATTAATTTCGTTGATGTTCTGTTGCAATACGGGAGTATTGGCAGACACGGACTATTACATTGAAAAGGGAGATTTTACCGTAACCGTACCAGATGGTTATTATGTATTACATCGTGACATGGCAGAGGATGATCCGGCTTTAGCATTTCTTGATTCTACAGTTCAAGAGATAGAGGCTTCCTACTTCAGTGACGATATTTGCTTAGAACTGTTTAATGCTGACTTTAGTACAGATATTCAAATAATCGTGGCTGGTGTTGCTGACCTCGATGAGGGAGTTACAATTACCTTAGATGACGATGATAACGATCTTATCGAAGAAGCAAAAGAGTATATCAGAGCCGGTGATTACGATATTGTAGATGGTGAGGAAAGTATACTTTATTCCGATGAAGGCGTTAATGTAGTAAAAGGGGCTCAGGTAAAATTTATACAAGCGTTTCCCGCCCAATATACTAATTCAGAAAAAACACAGCAATTCATTGAAAACTATACCATAGTTAATGGGCAAACCATTACAATATATTCTTATTGCAGCGGCGATGAACCAAGCCAAGCTGAAATTGATTTAATCAATACTATTACAGAATCAATTTATTTTGAAAACTTCTCCTACCCTAAAGATACAGCAGACGCAGTGAGCAATGGAGTAGGTAACAGTGGTAATGGTACTGGGGCAACCACCTCTGATACTGTTATGGATACTGTTGTTGGTTTCCTGTTAATCCTTGTTTATGCTTTTTGGTTTGTTGCGATTATATATGCAATTCTATGTACAAAGGGAAAGATTGTACCACATCACAAGAAAATTCCAGAGGTTATAGTACAGTATCATTACGGTGTAGAAAATAGCAATAGATGGTTGTACTTTTATAGCAAATATTTATTGGCAATCTGGTTCGTTGTTGGTTGTATTTTTATTATCTTTCAGTGCATCGCGTTAAAAAATTTCTGGTCGCTCTTTAACAGCCTGTATTTAATCTTTATAATTTTTGTTTATCGGGAGCTTAAGAAATATTCTTATCTGGGTTATCACTTTAATGTTATTTTTCTGTGGGGCTGGACTGTTACAGGTATTTTTAATTATTCTTTAGATGATAATGCCTTATTCAACTATGTAGATTTAATTGCAGCTTTAATCTGTTGTACAATATTCCTCATTTTTAATTTGAGTTATTTCAGAAACAGAAAAATATTGTTTACTGATGAACAGAAGATAGTATCTCAAGATGAAGACCACAAAGCCCCGGAAATAGATAGTGTTCCTGGCGTTACTGATGAAAATAATTCAGATAGCGCTGTCCCGCTCGTAGAGGAGAATAAACAGGCCGGTAATGGCGAGGAGAATAGACAGGCCGGTAATGGCGAGGAAAATAGACAGGCCGGTAATGGCATAGAAGAAATCCGAAAGTACAAGCAACTTTTAGATGAAGGCATTATAACCCAAGAAGAATTTGAGGCCAAGAAAAAAGAGTTACTCGATTTATAACCCTGCCAAAGCGGCAACAAGCAAGTGCCAGGCCACTTTGTTGGCATCAACAAACCCGCAATTAGTAAAACCGCCGTTTTTTGATAAGTTGACGGGCTAATCTTCTAGGTATAATATCAAGAACGCTGATTTTTGATAGGTTGATGGACTAATCTTCTAGGTATATTAGCAAAACCGCCGATTTTTGATAAGTTGATGTGCTACTCCTATAGTTATATAAGCAAAAACCCCAATTTTTGATAATTAGTCAACAAAACCGCCCTTAGGCAGTTATCGCTAATTCCCAGGTAACTGCCTAAGACGGCGAAAATTTAACTTGCCGGTAACTTGCTAGTTCACAATAATAGGACACTCAAAAAAATAAAATGCCCGCCTGGAGAACTTTCTCTACTTATATTTAACTTGCTAAAATAAAAAATCCCCGCGGTCCGGATAAAATTTCCACAACAAGGTGAAATGTATGGCTCAAGATTTAACACAGCAAAATGATATACTCATTTACACTACCGCCGAAGGTGATGTTCATGTATCTGTCATATACCAAGATGAAACCTTTTGGCTTACCCAAAAATCTATGGCGGAACTGTTTGGTGTTGGCGTGTCTGCTATCAGCAAGCACCTGACAAATATTTATGCGGACAAAGAATTAGAGGAAAGTTCAACTGTTGCCAAAATGGCAATAGTTCAACAAGAAGGCCCCAGAAGCATAAAGAGAAATATGGATTTCTACAACCTTGACGCAATCATCGCTGTGGGCTATCGGGTGAACTCAAGAAAAGCTACCCTCTTTCGGCGTTGGGCAACGGATACCCTCAAAGAATATATTATTAAAGGTTTTGTCCTTAATGATGAAATGTTGAAAAATGGCCAACCTTTCGGGCAAGACTATTTTAAAGAATTACTGGAAAGAGTTCGCTCAATCCGGGCCAGCGAAAGACGGATATGGCAACAAATTACCGACATTTTTGCCGAATGTAGTATTGATTATGATAAAGATGCAGAGATAACAAAATGGTTTTACGCTATGGTGCAAAACAAGTTTCATTATGCTATCACAGGTCAAACAGCGGCGGAAATTGTTCATAGTCGCGCAGACCGAACCAAGGAACATATGGGGCTTACAACGTGGAAGAACGCGCCCAACGGACGCATTCTCAAATCAGATGTAAACATTGCCAAAAACTACCTTGACGCGAAACAAATACGGCAACTGGAAAGAACTGTTTCAGGGTATTTTGACTATATCGAAGATTTAATCGAAAGGGAAAACACCTTTACCATGGCAGAATTTTCCCATAGTATCAACGAATTTCTGGCCTTTCGCAAATATGAAATATTACAAGATAAAGGGAAAATATCAAAAGAAGCTGCTGAAAAAAAGGCTTTTTCTGAATACGAAGAATTTAATAAAACACAAAAAATCATTTCTGATTTTGACAAGGCAACAGAAAAATATCTCAAACAATAAAAAATCCCCCCCAGGAGGTGCGAACTCTAAGGGGGGACGTACAGAAACCCACATTCACCATATAAAGGGCATATAAAGGGGCTTTTCTGCCCTTTTATTATAGTACAATAATAGGAGGAATGCAAGATGCGAAATCCAAATGGTTATGGCTCGGTGGTTAAGCTGTCCGGCAACCGCCGGCGGCCGTTTATGGTCAGAAAAACTACCGGTTGGGACGAAAGGGGTTACCCCCAATATTTAATCATTGCTTACGCTCGGACCAGGGAAGAAGGTATTCTCCTGCTGGCCAACTACAATAAAGACCCCTGGGACTTGGAGGCTGAAAGCATAACCTTTACAGAGCTGTATGACAAAATGATGGCAACGGAAAATTTCGGGGAGTCCCTGGCCAAAGGCTTGAGAAGCGCCTATAAGCACTGTGAAAACCTCTATAAGCGCAAATATAAGTCCATTACTGCTTATGATATGCAAAATACTATTGATAGTTATGAAAGAGGTTACAGCTCCAAGGCTTTGCTCAAAAATCTGTTTTATCATCTTGATAGATTTGCCCTAAAACTTGGGGTAGATGTACGTTCCTATTCCGCCTTAATTGAAATAAAAGCCCCCCAGAAAGCATCGTCCCGGTCGCCCTTTAGTGACGAAGAAATCAAACAAATATGGGCCATTGAGGAGCAGGAGTGGGTGGATAGCATACTCTGCTTCCTTTACATGGGTTGGCGCCTTAATGAGCTATTAAGCATCAAAACTGAAGATGTAGATTTACAAGAGGCCACAATTACCGGCGGCTTAAAGACGGAAGCCGGGAAAAATAGAATTGTGCCGATTCATTCCCGAATTTTACATCTGATCCAGCGCCGTTATGACCCGCAAAACGAATATTTATTTTCTTTCAAAAATAACCGTTGCCTAGATGTAACATATCGCGCCTTCTGGCGGAAAATTATGTCTCAACTGAACCTTAACCATACCCCTCACGATTGCCGCCATACGTTCCGCTCTAACCTCGACCGCGCCGGGGCGAATGAAAGGTGTATGGATTTACTCATGGGCCATAAATCCCAGGGAACCGGCAAAGAAGTTTATACCCACAAGACCATTGACGAACTAAAAGCAACGATTGAACTCCTAAACTAAACAAGTGACACACTAGTAACAAAACCCCACCATAAACACACCCCCACTGGCATTTATATTTATATATGAGTTAAGGTATTGTAA
>DXZC01000011.1 GCA_019415505.1 Peptococcaceae bacterium
GTTTGGGTATTACCTATCCGGAAATTTACGCTATGCAGGCTAGGGCTGTCTTTGAGGCAGTGGCCCAACTGACCAAGGAGGGCTTAGAAATAATTCCGGAAGTGGAAATTCCCTTGGTAATTCATATTAACGAATTCCACCGCTTAAAGGTGATGATTGACCAGGTGGCTGAGGACGTTAAGGCCGAAACCGGCGTTGACTTTGGCTATACCGTAGGTACTATGATCGAAGTGCCTCGGGCTGCCCTCACCACAGATGAATTAGCTAAAGAGGCTGAATTCTTCTCCTTTGGCACTAACGACTTGACCCAAACCACCTTTGGTTTTTCCCGGGATGATGCGGAAGGCAAATTCTTACACCATTATGTGGAAGAAAAGGTTTTGCCGGTCAGCCCCTTTGTTACTTTAGATGAATCCGGCGTAGGAAAGCTGATGGCCATGGCTGTAAGTGGCGCCAGAGATATTAAGCCTGATTTCCTCATTGGCATCTGCGGTGAACATGGCGGGGATCCCGAATCCATTGAACTCTGTCATCGCTTAGGGTTGGATTTTGTGTCCTGCTCCCCCTACCGGGTACCTATTGCCAGATTAGCCGCCGCCCAGGCTGCTATTAAAAATAAGTAAGAGTTCACTGGCCTGTGAATTGTTGCCTAGCTTAGCCCAGTGACAACCTATCCCAAGGCTAAGGAACGATATGTAGGTAAAACTCAGGGGTGAGAAGTTGCCGTTAGGGTAGTGCCTTGATTGAGAGTTAAATAGAATAGGCGTAGCATTAGAAATAGTGGTACGCTTATTTTTTTACACATTTTCGCATTTAGTATTACTTAGTAATGTGAATAAGGTAAAGGAGCGGCGGTGATGTTATTAGAGGCAAAAAATGTTAGGGGATAGCCCAGAAAGAACGATTTTGTTGCCTAGTCCTGTGGCGTTGAAGAACCAGTTTTATTTAGGTAGGCAACAGTAGGAATTATATTGTTGAATTTGTAAAGCACCTGGGAAAACATTAAAAGTGCCTAGAAAACCTTGTGGTCGCGTGATATAATTACAATGTAAGTTGGAATTTGGTGATGAAACAAAAATGAGTATAAAACAAGCTGTTCTAGCAGATACGGGTTTAGTTAAAAAAATTGCCGAGGAAACAATCTCTGCAATATATCCGCATTACTACCCTAAAGGCGCAGTAGATTTTTTTCTGGACCATCATAGTGAAGCTAAAATTAGCACGGATATCAAATTGAACCGTGTATTCCTTTGCCTGGCTATAAGGGGGAATGTCGTAGGTACAGTTACGATAAGGGATAACGAAATATGCCGATTATTTGTATTGCCTGCCTATCAATGTAATGGCTATGGCACGGAAATGCTTGATTTTGCAGAAAAAGTAATCTCACATAACTATGGAAAGATTGCAGTAGCTGCTTCGCTGCCCGCCAAAAGGATATATCAAAATAGGGGCTATAAGGATAGGGAATTTAACATCATTCCAACAGGCCACAATGATTATTTGTGCTATGATGTTATGGAAAAGCAAATATAAGCCACAGCTTATGGCTGTGGCATAATTAATTAGAATATAGCTGATTGGTATAATAACCAGTCTGCTTTTTTACTTTCTAAGGCGGTGGTCGCTTGGTAAAGCGGCTGCATCTATGCCAAAGGAGGTAAGTCTGTCTAATAGCTGGGTAAGCGCTCCGTCAAATAGGTGTGGACAAGACCACAATGGTGGTGAATCTGGGCATTAGGGGTAAGGTCAGGCTGAGAATATTGCTATTACTGCTGCATAAGCCCAACTTCGGCTTACAAACGGCCGGAGGCCTTACTGGTAACTCAAGCATAGCCATAGCATATTAAGAATAAAAATCTGTTGCCCAAGGCATTGTGTAAAATATCTAGGGCGTTGTCTGTTACAGTCCCATAAATAAAAGTCCTAAGAATTAAGCCCGCTAAATATACTAGCGGAATTTATTCTTAGGACTGGCTGGAAACGCCAGCATTTCTTTGGTTAGGTAGTTTTATAATCTTCAAGGTTAATCCGGCCTAATCTAGAATTATTGGTTCTATGTAGCAGATGAAGTTAGATGTTATAGTGGTTATGGTGCCGTATAAATAACACTAATCTTATTCTACCTGTCGGTGGCATTCACTACATTCCGCGTCGTGCAGGGAGATGACGCCGCCGCATACGGGGCAAGTATAGCTTGCTTTTTGGGCCGCCATAAAAGCGGTTAGCCCCCTTTCTTTTACTTGCTGGCTGTTGGCTAACAAGCTGACGCCGTATCTGTGCTGGTAGCTCTTTTCCAGCCGTTTTATTTTTGGGCAGGGGAATTGGGAGCATTGGTAACAATAAGTTAACCCCTTTTCTTGGCAACAATCTTTAATTTGGCATTGGCGGCAATGCTCCGGTTTGCCGGCGCTGTTCTTTAAACAACCGGCGCAGGGCTTCTTATGGTGGCAATGCTTATAGCAGACCAGGCAATTCATGCCACAGGGGGCAAACATACTGTTTTCTATTGGTTCTAATGGCATTTTCATAGCTGTTCCTCATATTCTCTGGATAAGTGCTTCAAAGGGATATGCTTACTTCATTTTAATGTTCCGGCCCAAGAATGTCAAAGGATTTATTTTATGTTATAATAACGGCAATAGCTTTTAAGTAATAGTAAGATTTAATTCCTTGCCCCAGGTATTTACCCTATACTGGGGATTAACCCCCAGCTTTACCCATTGTTAACAAGGCCAAAACAAGGTAATTTACAACATTGGTCTCGGTTAATGCTGTAGTGCATTACCGTAATGCGTAGAAGCATTGGCAAAGATTACTATTTTTAACAGCACTTTTTGTTATTCTGGTAGGAGTTTGCACCAATATTTTATCGGTTTTACTTCACTTTTAATGCTATAATGCATTATACTTGTTGGGTTTTGCGGCAACTGGTTCTTCCCAACCCCTCTAAAAGGCTAAATTACCGACAACCTAAGGAGATTGGCATAGCTTTTGCACAGTATATCTATAAGGTCAAAAGCGTCCATTTTTATGCCTGCTAGGTTTTCCGACTGTAGTTTTGGGTGGACGGTTCGCTTATTAAATATTGATGTTTAAAAATAAATACGTTCCGGCAATACTTGTAAATTGACCAGCTAATGGTTGTATTTTACTTTGTAATTGACAATTTAACTAGTAAACAGCATGGTATTTCAGTAAAACCTCAAAAAAACTGGTCAGAGCTTTGCCGAGGCCCTGGGCCGGAAAGCGAATCCAGATACTTGGTAGGTAATTAAAGAATATTAAAGGAGGAAAAATATGTTATTTAATTATTTGAGTCCAGAGGATAAGAAGGCTATCCACGAATCAACCTTAGAAATTTTAGCGACCATTGGTGTGCATACAACTTCAGCAAGATTTAAGCAAATCTGTGGAGAGTTGGGTTTAACTGTTAAAGGTGATACAGTTTATTTTCCCAGAGAATTAGTAGCCCAAGCTCTTGCCACGGTACCTAGCCAGTTTTCCCTTTATGGCCGTGACGGCATCCGGGAGGTAAAGCTGGGTTCCGGCGAGGTATACGCCCAAACTTGTATAGGCAGTCCCTTTATTCTGGATATCGAGAGCGGGGTAAGAAGGCCCGTATTATATCAAGACCTGGAGGACTTTGTGCGAGTTTGCGATGGTCTTGATGATATTGACATAATTTCCGCCATTTTCCCCAAGGACGTGCCGGAGCATGCCGCCGTTACCGCCGAGGTGGTGGCACAGGTTAAAAATACCAGTAAACCGTTGCACATTTGTATTGAGTCCGACCATGAAATGAAGTACATACCTCAGGTTTTGGCAGCGGCAGTTGGCGGTATGGACGCTTTGGTGGCAAAGCCCCTGGCTTATTTGCAGGTGTCGCCAATTAGTCCCCTGGATTATGCTACAGGCCCTGCTAATGGCTTAATTGATATTGTACAAGCGGGTTTGCCTTTAGGCATTATTCCCTGTCCTATGCTGGGCGCTACCGGCCCCATGACTTTAATTGGCTCCGTGACAATGCATAATGCCGAAATGTTAGCCGGTATTGTCGTGGCTCAGTTAATGAAACCGGGTCATCCCTGTATCATGTCGCCCCGGGTTACTTATATTGATATGAAAACCGCAGTTGGCTTGTGGGCCGCTCCGGAAATGGGCTTGGCTGGGGCTTGCTCCCACCTTATGGCCGGCTATTATGGTATACCAAGCGAACCTACGGGTTTCTCCTGCTCCGCTAAAATATCCGATGAGCAAAGCGGTTTTGAGCGTATGTTTAACGCCTTATTGCCGGCTCTCTGTGGCGCCAGCATATTGGGTACTGCTGGCTCTATAGACAACGCCCTTGTGGCGGACTACCGTACCATAGTAATGGATGATGAAATTAGTTCCCTGGTAAAACGTGCTGTGCGGGGGCAGCAGGTAAATGAGGATATTATGGCGGTTGAGGCCATTAGAGAGGTTGTCAACAGTGAACGCAATTTCCTGGGCCACGAGCATACTCTGAGACATTTACGTACAGAATTGTGGGAGCCTAAGCTCTGTGAGAGAAATACTTATGAAGGTTGGGCGGTTAAAAAGGATACTTACCATGATAAAGCGCGGATTAAGGCTCAGAGCCTCTATGATAATCATAAGTGTACTGCCTTGAACCCAGAATATGCCAAAGCAGTCGATGTGGTTTACCAAAAAGCCGTAAATAAGGCATAAATTATAGGCAGGGGCTTTACTTAGGTAAGGCCCCTGTTTTTTAGCTATATCCTGCTGATTTTGTCCCAGTTATTTTTCGCCAAGGCGATATTTTTACTTATAAGGGCGGTTTAACTTAAATATTTATAATAGAGGGGCTGCACAGTTTTATAGTCCAATCTAATTTAAGCGTTTTGGTGGGGAGTCATATAGTTGGAAGGGGCTTTGTGCATGGCCTAAGTAAAACACAAGGCTGATAAAGGATGTATGAGGAAAGGAAGCGCTTATATTGGGGCTAAAGACAAATTAGCATTAAGGAATAGGAGTTGCCGTTGTTAAGTTAATCCTGTTTTAGTAGCAAGCGGACTTAGGTAGCTCCTTAAATAGTTAATTGCCTAAAAAATTGCCCAGCAGAGGTGTAAGTTTTAATGATAATGCACTACTGTAAATTAGGCGGCTCTAGTTGACAAGTTATTTTTAATGGAGTAAAATTAAAGAATAAGAAAATAGGGGACATGGGATTTTTCCTATGTCCTTTTACCTAACTGTGCTAATAAATTTCTGTTGATGATTGGGAGGCTGAAATGACGACGCTGATGTGGCAA
The DNA here is from genome assembly GCA_019415505.1 of Peptococcaceae bacterium. GTDB lineage: Bacteria > Bacillota > Dehalobacteriia > UBA7702 > UBA7702 > Cryptoclostridium. The sequence continues at coordinate 5,298 of DXZC01000011.1, forward strand.
AAGGATATTGAAACCATGCCCAGGGGGGAAATACAAAAAATACAACTGGCAAAATTGCAGAAAACCGTCCAGCGGTGCTATGACAAAGTACCCTTTTATAAAAAAATAATGGACCAGGCAAAGGTTAAGCCCGAGGATATAAAGACCTTGGCTGATATTCGCCGCCTGCCCCTGACGGAAAAAAATGACTTGCGGGACAATTATCCCTTTGGTTTATTCGCTTCACCTCTCGATGATTTAGTGGAGGTTCACGCCTCCTCTGGTACAACCGGCAAGCCTATTGTGGGAGGGTACACCAAAAATGACATGGAGGTTTGGAGCGACTGTATGGCCCGTATTATTATGGCCGCTGGGGTTACCTCCCAGGACATTGCCCAGAACTCCTTTGGTTACGGACTGTTTACCGGGGCCTTCGGCTTACACTATGGTATGCAAAAAATCGGCGCTATGGTGGTGCCCATATCCAGCGGCAATAGTGAAAAGCAGTTGATGCTGATGGAGGATTTTGGCGTAACAACCTTGATTGCCACTCCCTCCTATGCCGTATACCTCAGCGAGTTAGCTAAAGAAATGGGTATATCCGAAAAGCTGAAGCTGCGCATTGGCCTCTTTGGCAGCGAGGTCTGTACTCCGGAAATGCGGGAGCAGATTGAAAAGAACGTGGGCGTTAAGGTTTATGACAATTACGGCTTAACGGAGTTGGGCGGCCCTGGATTATCCGGCGAATGCCTCTACCGCAATGGTCTCCATATTAACGAGGATCATTTTATTGTGGAGGTTCTTAATCCCAAAACTTTAGAACCCGCTGCTGAGGGGGAAAATGGCGAATTAGTGATTACGCCCTTATCCAAGGAAGCTTTCCCGATTTTCCGGTATCGCACCAAAGACGTGGGGCATTTAATTTTTGAACCCTGTCCCTGCGGCAGGACCCAAGCGCGAATGACCAAAATTGTGGGCCGCACTGATGATATGCTCATTATTAAAGGGGTTAATGTTTACCCCTCCCAAATTGAAAGCGTTTTAGTGACTACCCCTCATATTGGCCCCCACTACCAACTTGTTTTAACCAGAGAAAACTTTAAGGATAACTTGGAAATTAAAGTGGAACTGACTGACAGCTCGCTCTTGGAACAATACGGCGCTTTAGAGAAGCTGCGGGCGCAGATTCGCATCAATATCCGCTCGGTTTTAGGGTTGGATTGTAAAATAACCTTGGTCGAGCCTAAAACCATCGAGCGTTTTACCGGCAAAGCCAAAAGGGTGATAGACCTGCGTAACCAGGGGGCGGAATAAAACAGCCCCATAAAAAAGGAGGACAGACTATGACTGTAAAGCAATTATCTGTTTTTGTACAGAATATACCAGGCCGTTTGGCGGAAATAACCGGCTTTCTGGCCCAGCATAACATAAATTTACGGGCCATTTCTATGGCGGATACCACTGATTTTGGTATACTCCGCCTGATTGTTGACGACCCGGAGCATAGCGCTAAATTACTGCGGGACAATGATTATACAGTGTCCATAACTGAGGTTCTGGCGGTGGGCTTTGCTGATACCCCCGGCTCATTAGCCCAGGTTTTAGCTTTATTGGCAACGGAATCCATTAGTGTTGATTATGCTTACGCTTTTGTCTGCGATGATGACGAGGGAGCTTGTATAATCCTGAAGCCCTCGGATTTATCCCGTGCCACGGAGCTGATTAAGGCTCAGAAGGGCGTAAAATTATACGCTCCGGAGGATATCTATAATTTTTAAAGGAGTTAAACTATGGTTTAGCTACCCCTGGCTGAAAATAAGGAATCCCGAATCTTTTGGGCAGAAAGATTCGGGATTTTTAATACAATTATTCCTTGCAAAATTACGGTAATTTTTATATAATAATATGATAAAACAAAAATAGGAGGCGTGTAATATTATGCGAAGCGATATAATGAAAAAAGGCCCTGAACGCTCCTCCCAGCGTTCCCTGTTAAAGGCTTTGGGTTTGGTAGACGAAGAGATTAACCGCCCCATTATTGGGGTTGTCAATAGTTTTAACGAGATTGTACCGGGTCACGTCCATTTGCGGACCATCGCTGAGGCGGTAAAAGCCGGTGTGCGCATGGCTGGTGGCACGCCGGTAGAATTTAGTACCATTGGTGTCTGCGACGGTATCGCTATGGGGCATACTGGCATGAAATACTCCCTGGCCAGCCGGGAGTTAATCGCCGATTCTGTAGAGGTCATGGCTACCGCCCATAGTTTGGACGGCCTAGTTTTCATTCCCAACTGTGATAAAATTGTGCCGGGTATGCTGATGGCGGCGGCCCGGTTGAATATACCCGCTGTCTTTGTCAGTGGCGGGCCTATGCTGCCCGGTAAGCTCAAGGGCAAAACCCTGGATCTCAATTCCTCCTTTGAGGCTATGGGGGCTTACGCGGCCGGGAAAATAAGCGAGTCGGAACTGTGCGCAGTGGAGGATAATTGCTGCCCTGGCTGCGGCTCTTGTTCTGGTATGTTTACGGCAAATTCCATGAACTGTATAACCGAGGTTTTGGGTATGGGCCTGCCGGGTAACGGTACTATTCCCGCGGTACACAGCGGTCGTATCCGTTTAGCTAAAAAAGCCGGTATGCAGGTTATGACAATGGTAGCTAAGAATATTTGCCCCTTAGATATTATGACGCCGGAGGTATTCCGCAACGCCCTCACTGTTGATATGGCCTTAGGTTGCTCCACCAATACGGTGCTGCATTTACCGGCCATTGCCCATGAGGCTGGGGTTGAATTGGATTTGGACTTGGTTAATGAAGTTTCCCAAAAAACACCCCACCTGTGTAAGCTGGCCCCCGCTGGGGAACACCACATTGACCAGCTCCACGCCGCCGGGGGTATACCCGCTGTGATGCGCCGCCTGGCTGATAAGGGGTTATTATATTTAGACGGCATTACAGTTACGGATAAAACCTTTAAGGAAAATCTTGAAAAGGTAGAGGTTTTAGACGATGAAATTATTCGTCCCTTAGACGCTCCCTATAGCGAGAAGGGGGGACTGGCTATTTTATACGGTAATTTGGCGGCAGACGGCGCTGTAGTTAAGCAGGCGGCTGTTGCTGACGCCATGTTGGTTCACGAAGGTCCGGCCCGGGTCTTTGATGGTGAAGAAGAAGCTGTGGCGGCTTTATACGGCGGCAAAATTAAGCCTAACGATGTTATAGTTATACGCTATGAAGGCCCTAAAGGAGGGCCGGGTATGCGGGAGATGCTGACCCCCACCTCTGCTGTACAGGGTATGGGTTTAGGCGAAAGCGTGGCTCTGTTGACTGACGGGCGTTTTTCCGGTGCAACTAGAGGCGCGGCTATTGGCCATGTTTCCCCGGAGGCGGCGGAAGGCGGCCTTATTGGTTTGGTAGAGGAGGGGGATATTATTGCCATAAATATTCCCGACCATAAGCTGGAGTTAAAGGTGGAGGAAAGCGTTTTAGCGGCCCGCCGCCAGAAATGGCAAAAACCGGAGCCTAAGATTAACCATGGTTATCTTGGCAAGTACGCTAAAAGAGTTACTTCAGCCTCTACTGGGGCTATATTGCAAGGCTGAGGATATTAGGGGCTTTTGGGAGAGGAGGACAAGTTATGCTACATGTTTTATCTGTACAAACCCGGAATAAAGCCGGGGTCTTAATGCGGGTAGCGGGACTTTTTGCCCGCCGGGGCTTTAATATTGATAGCCTGGCCGTAGGTACCACGGAAAACCCGGCTATGTCCCGTATGACCATTGTGGTGGAGGGGGACGACCGTATTATCGAGCAGGTAACAAAACAACTGTATAAGCTCATAGACGTGGTGAAAATTCAGGATATAACCGATGTGCCCAATGTGGGCCGGGAGCTTGTTCTCTTCAAAGTTCAGGTTAAGCCGGAAAACCGCAGCGAGGTCATGGAAACCATGCTCCATGTTTTCCGGGCCCGTATTGTGGATATCAACAACGATTCCCTGATGATTGAAGCCACCGGCGACGGCGAGAAAATAGAGGCCATGGAAGCGTATTTAGAGCCCTTTGGCATTAAGGAAATGGCCCGTACCGGTAAGGTTGCCCTTACCCGTGGCGCTAAGAAAGGGAGGCGGAAGCTATGAAAACAGGCGCGGCAGCTATCATTGAATCTTTAGAGCGCAATGGCGTTGATTTGGTCTTTAGTTATCCTGGCGGCGCAATTCTCCCGGTTTATGACGCCCTGGGTAAAAGCGGAATTCGCAATGTTTTGGTACGTCAGGAGCAGGGAGCGGTACACGCGGCCAGCGGTTACGCCCGGCGCACCGGTCGACCGGGAGTTGTCATAGCCACCTCCGGCCCTGGAGCCACCAACCTGGTGACGGGTATAGCTACTGCTAATATGGATTCCGTACCTATTGTACTCATTACCGGCCAGGTGGCCACCTCCCTCATAGGCACTGACGCCTTTCAGGAAACGGATATCACCGGGATAACCCAGCCCATAACTAAGCACAATTATTTGGTAAAAGACCCTGAGGATTTAGCCTCAGTGATAGACGAAGCCTTTCACATTGCCAACAGCGGCCGCAAAGGGCCGGTTTTGATAGATGTGCCCAAGGATATTGCGGCAGCTCCCTGTAAAGGCGAGCATAAAAAACAATTTGACTTGCCCGGTTATCAGCCCACTACCAAGGGGAGCGCCAAGCAGATTAAAACAGCTCTGGCTTTGATAAAGGAGGCTACAAAGCCCCTAATTTTTGCCGGCGGCGGCGTTGTCAGCGCCGGAGCATCCGAGGAAGTGGAAAAACTAGCCCGCACTATCGGCGCGCCGGTTTGTTCCACTCTGATGGGCTTAGGCTCCCTGGCTACTGATAATGAGCTAAACCTTGGTATGGTGGGGCTTCATGGCCGGCCTGGGGCTAATTTGGCGATTTCCCATTGTGATTTGCTCATTGCCATTGGCTGCCGTTTTGACGACAGAGTGACGTTAAATAACGGCAATTTTGCCCAAAATATGAAGATAATTCATATTGACATAGACCCGGCGGAAATTGGTAAGAATATTTTATCCGGCACTCCCATTGTGGGCGATGTGAAGCTGGTGTTAAAGGACATTAACGCCAAAGTGGAACGCAAGGCTGGTAATGAATGGCTGGAACAAGCGACAGAGTGGCGTAAGCTAGCGGCCTATAAGACAAAGGACGGGGATAATCCCCTAGCCCCCAAGGTAATAGAAACCTTGAACGAGCTTACTGATGGAGCGGCTGTTTTAGTTACCGATGTGGGACAACACCAAATGTTCGCCGCCCAGAACGGCCGTATTGAAGCTGGCCCCAATTTTATTACTTCCGGCGGCTTGGGCACCATGGGTTATGGCCTGCCGGCGGCGCTGGGCGCTAAGTTAGCCAGTCCGGAAAAAACCGTTGTGGCCATAACTGGCGACGGTAGTTTTCAGATGAATTTTAACGAATTAGGTACCATAGCTCAGGAAAAACAGGACGTTAAGATTTTGCTGTTCAACAACTCCTGTTTAGGCATGGTACGCCAATTACAGCATTTTTACAGCAATAAGGAGTACTATGGCGTTGACCTGGAGGGCAACCCCAATTTCGCCGCCATTGCCAGGGCTTACGGCTTTGGCGCCTATGTGTTGGACGAAGCGAGGGCCGTGAAAAAGACAATGTCCCAGTGGTTATCCCACCGGGGAACAGCCTTGTTAGAAGTGCGGCTCAGCAAAGAGGATTTAGTATTTCCTATGGTTCTAAACGGTACGCCCTTGGCGAATATGGTCTTGGAGGACTAAAATGCGGGACAAAAATGTGGCTATTTTTGATACAACTTTGCGGGACGGCGAGCAAACGCCGGGCCTAAACTTTAATTTTCAGGAAAAAACGGAGATAGCGGAACAGCTGGGCCGCCTCAAGGTAGATGTGATAGAGGCTGGCTTCCCGGTTATTTCCCCTGGGGATATGGAGGCCGTGGGGTCTATTGCTAGAATAGTCAAAGGCCCGGTTATTTGCGCCTTTGCCCGCCCCAATATTAAGGATATTGACGCTGTGCGGGAGGCCTTAGCTCCGGCCAAGCGGCGGCGCATACATATCTGCATAGCCACCTCTGACCTGCATATGCAGTATAAACTTAACATGACCAGAGAACAGGTGTTGTCAGCGGTGGCTACTCATTTGCGTTACGCTGCTAAATACTTTGATGATATAGAGTTCTCCGGGGAGGATGCTTTTCGTTCGGATCCCCAATTTTTGCAGGAGGTTTACCAGTTAGCCATTGAGTCTGGGGCTACGGTTCTGAACCTGCCCGATACTGTGGGCTATGCTTTACCCTCGGAATTTGGCAGTTTTGTGAAAAAAATTAGGGAATTGGTGCCGGATAGCGATAAAGTGACCTGGAGCTGCCATTGCCATAACGACTTGGGCATGGCAGTAGCCAATGCCCTGGCGGCGGTGGAAAACGGCGTGCGGCAGGTGGAATGTACTATTAATGGCCTGGGGGAACGGGCTGGCAATACCGCCTTAGAGGAATTAACCATGGCCCTGTCCACCAGAAAGCAGCTTTTGGGTTTAGATACTAACCTGGAAAAAAAGGAGCTGGGGCGCACCTGCCGGCTGGTTTCCAGCCTTTCCGGTATGGCTATACCCCGCAATAAGGCCATTACAGGGCGGAACGCTTTTCTCCATGAAAGCGGCATACACCAGGATGGGGTGTTGAAAAACCGGGCTACCTATGAGATAATGGACCCCCACAGCATAGGCATTTACTCGGAAGAGATTACCCTAGGGAAGCATTCGGGACGTCACGGTTTTAAAGAACATCTGGAAAAGTTGGGCTTTTTCCTGAGCGACCCGGATTTTAAAGAAGTCTATAAAAATTTTAAATCCCTGGCTGACCGCAAAAAGGATATCAGTGATCGGGATATTGAGGTGCTCATTGAGGAACAGATTAGAGCTGTGCCGGAATATTGGAAAATTGATTATTTTCATATTTCCTCGGTTAGCCAGATGAGCGCTACGGCAACGGTAAAGCTAAGTTCCAGGGAGGGCACTATAGAGGAAGCTTCCTGTGGCGACGGCCCCATTAGCGCTATCTTTAACGCCATAAACAGGTGTACTGGCCTGCAGGTAAAATTAACCCAATATTCCCTTAATGCCGTTACCGGCGGCACCGACGCTATTGGTGAAGCTCTCACCCAGATTGAATTTGTCGGCGCTAATTACAATGGCCGGGGCATTAGCACCGATATTTTAGAGGCTTCGGCTAAATCCTATGTAAACGCCATCAATAGGGCCTTATATATTAGGAACACCTCGCAGACGCTAAAAAAATAGTTATTGTTGTTTTTTTGAATTTTATTTTTCACTATATTTTTTAGCAAACTATTTTTGGCGCATCTATTTTTAGACATAAAAAACCCCCGGTCCTGGTTCCGGGGGTTTTTTCATAATAGAAGGGAAAACTAATGAAAAGGTTTTTCTCACTTGGTACAATTATAATATACCCCAAATTGTTGATGAATTATTCAACTTGTTAAGGAAAAATAAGGTATTAATTGTGAACATTATGTGTTTTAACCCTTTTATCTTATTTTTTAGTTTTTTTGTAAGCCTTTAATAGATCATTGTACTTATAGCCCTTCAGACGAAAATATACTTCATAGCCCAAGGAAATGATTATGAACATAGCCACAAAGATCAGGACAAAGCTGAGCCAGGCGCCGACTAAATTGCGGGGAAACCAATCAAAGGTCAGGGCTATAGCGGTGAGAATAATAAAAAAGGGTAGGGCAAAAATTATCATGCGTTTAGCATAGCTCATATTTTTAAAAACTAAATCAGTATAAGCAATCAGTTGGCAAAGACTGCCAAATAGGGCTATCAGCAGCAGGGAAAACAGGATGGGAAGTTTCACAGCGGTTAAACCCAGACAATAGGCTACTATCATGTATATTGTCACAGCGCTGGTAAAGATGAAGCAAGCGGCGGCTAAATAGCGCCATAGAAATGTGAGCCATTTATTCATAATTTTTCCTCCTTAATCATACCCAGTTTATGCTTAATACCCCGGCTATACTGGCGGGAAACATAGAGCTGTTCACCGTTATCCATGGTTAAAATCAGGCGGCCGCCAAATTCCGGGCGCAGGGATTTGATTTGCTGAAAGTTGATAATCGTTGACTTGGAAGCGCGAAAAAAATCGTAAGCTTTTAATCTATCCTCTAATTCATAGAGTTTAAGGGCGGTTTCATAAACATCGTCATGGGTGTAAAAGAAGGTTTTTTTGTCCACCGTATCTATGTAGAGGATTTCTTCGGCGGAGAGAATATAGGTTTCTCCCTCTTTAACCCCGGTTATTTTTTGCGCAAAGACCCGTAGTGTAGCCAAAAGACGCAAGGTTTCCGCATCTGTGCTGCCGCAGTTGATGATTACCTCAGTTTCCTGGTATTTAGGGTCCTGATTAATGTGAATTTTCACGAGCCGTACCCCCTTTCTCTGTTTTCTAATAATATTATAGTGCTGTTTAAGGGCCTTTTCAATGACTTTTGCCTATGTGGTAATTATCGGGGCCTTAGTTGCTGCCTAGATATAATAAAGGGTAATTCTCCTCACGAAAAAACGCCCGGTTTTGAACCGGGTGCTAGGTGGGGGAGGGTGGATTATTGGCCAGTTAAATTATTTATGGCTTGTCAGCTTTGTTTGCCGGAGTTGTTTTATAACCTTGGTTTTTGCTTTGGCTCAAGGCCTTTACTCCCATTTTATCATCATGTAGCTGTAAAGTTAAAAAGTGCCCGGCATTGAATAATGCCGGGCACATTAAGGTTTTATTGATTTTATAGATAAAAATATTTTTATAACTTCTTATAAGTCTTTATAGGGGTGCGGTGAAACTCTTGTAAATCAATACTCTTTGCCGTTTACGCTTAAATCCTGCCATATCTCTTTATGCGCTCTTTTTGTAAGTGCGGGCGTTAAAAAAGCGTCACATAACCTCAAACTGTTACACAGTAAAACGCCATTCTCGAGGGTATGAGGGGAATATTCCCTCTACCCCAAAATGGAGACATCAAAGCCGTATAAATACAGGATTTATAAATGTTTAAAGCGTACCATTTTCCATTATATAGAGAGGACGAAAGTACTCTGTATTTTTGCCCTCTTTATTACTAAATAAGCTGGGACAGGTGAACATGTTAACGACGGCGTAGCCGTTCATTTTATCGTTGACATGGATGTATGGATCTGCTACTCCCGTGGCGCTATGTGCTCATATTCAGCCCGACAAACCGGAAGTAGCTTTAGTGAGGACCCCTATTTCTGTGCAACAAAAAGTGTTCCAACTTTTACTCCCTTTACAATATCGTAAAGGACATTGGGATTTTTCCCATTGGTAACAATAACATCTATTCCCTGATATGTAGCAATATCCGCCGCTTGAAGTTTTGTTTCCATACCGCCGGTACCCCTTCTGGAACCGGCACCTCCAGCAAGCGCGTAGGTAGATTTGTCAATGGATTCAATTCGGCTAATGAGTTTGGCTGTTTTTGATAGTCTTGGGTCTTTATCATAAAATCCATCTATATCCGACAATATTACTAATTTATCAGCATGACATAATACGGCAACGACCGCTGACAACATATCATTATCGCCAAATATTTTTTCCTCGGATTCGATTTCCTTATAGCTTACAGAATCATTTTCATTTACGATTGGAATAATACCTTGTTCCAGCAGAGCTTCAAAGGTATTCGCAAGATTTTCTTTTTTTTCTTCATCACTTATATCGTCGGCATTGAGTAATATCTGTGCAACGGTTTTGTTATAATATCCAAAAAATTTATCGTATAAAAACATATTTTCGCATTGTCCCACAGCCGCCGCCGCTTGCTTCATTCTTAACTCTTTGGGCTTTTCGTCAAGATGCATTTTTTGTGCGCCAATAGCAATAGCCCCAGAGGAAACAAGAATAATTTCATTCCCCATGTTTTGAATATCAGCTAGTACTAAGGCAAGTTCTTCAACCGTTCGCAGGTTACTGTTCCCTAATTCATTAGTCAATGTCGATGTTCCAACTTTTACAACAATGCGATTCCTTTTTATTCCCATAACTATTTTCTCCAGTCACACATTTTTTCATTGTAGTTTTTTTCAAATTCCGATTCGTCGCTCTGTCGCAAAACATAAATTCCCTGCGGGTCATTGCTCATGGGCACTATTTATAAATTGCTTTTATGATGCCATATACCTATAAATATTACCACAACATATCATGGGAACCCATTTGACAAAATGGACGGAGGGTTTGGGATACTTACCAACAAGTAATTTTACGGAAGAAGGTACCATCCTCCTATGCATGCTCTTGAATTTCTTTGCTACCAAAGTAGGAACGGAAAAGAACGAAGAGGATAAGTTACATTCTATTGAACTGATACGGATAATTGCACTTCGCAAAAATAAGTAACCATATCTTCTTGTCTATTTTTATAAGCCCTCTTAGAGCGCAGGCATCAAAAAAGCGTCAAACCATATCATCAACCTACTAAATATTAGATCGAATAAGAACCTATAAGTCATTATTTATGCGGCTTTTCAGCATTTCACAATTTTTGATAACTCAAAATCAAATACTATTTTTTTATTCCATTTGTTTTTTCAGTTCAGCTAAAGCAGCCGCCAGTTGGTTATCTTCCTCTGTATCCTTGGAATAAATGGCCAGAGGATTGGAGGATTCCGCTTCCACTTCAATATCAGGGGCAATGCCGACCTCGTGAATGGTGTTTTTCTCAGGGCTTAAATACTGGGCTGTGGTTATTTTAACCGCGCCGCCGTCTCGGAGGGAGTAGACGGTTTGAATAATGCCCTTGCCAAAGGTATTGGCGCCCACTAAGGTTGCGGCCTGATTATCCTGTAGCGCCCCAGCTAGTATTTCCGAAGCGCTGGCGCTATTTTCGTTTATAAGCATCACAATGGGTACGGAGAGGGGATTGGTATTTTCAGATTGATAGGAGGTCTCGTCGGATTTTTCTAAAACCCAAACAATATCATCTCCCGCTGGCAGGAATGTTTGGGCCACATCTACCACTGCCGGTACGCTGCCGCCGGGATTATTGCGTACATCTAAAATTATGCCCTTTATATTGCCGGAGCTTTGCAGTTGATTGATGGTATCAGACAGGTCGTTAGGGGTCATATCATTAAACTGGGAAATGCTTAAATAGGCAATTCCCGCCTCTGCGTCCATGAATTCACCTTCAACCGTGGGTATGGTAATTTCCTGCCGGGCTACGGTAAATGACATTGTCTCGCCGTCCCGCTCCACTTCTAAATCAATGCTATCGTCAGAGGCGGTCTTTACAGTGTCCGCTACCTCGCCGGAGGAAACACCCTTCATGGACTTACCGTCAATTGTGAGAATTTTATCACCAGCCAGTAAACCTGCTTCAAAGGCGGGGGTACCCTTAATGGGCGACATTATTACCGCATAATCGCTGCCCTCCTCCTCAGCTATATATATGCCTATGCCGACATATAGGCCATTGACTTCCTCCATGAGGCTGCTGAATTCTTCCGGGTCTAGGTAATAGGAGTAGGGATCGTCCAACTCGTCAATCATACCGCTGATAGCCCCGTCAACCTTTTGGGAGAGGCTGAGGGATTCCAAGCTCTTGGCCTTGAGTAAGTAGGCGGATTGAAATAAGTCACCCACATGGCCGATATTGAAAAGGGCCAGTAGCATGATGAAAATAATGGGCAAAAATACACCGCATATTATGCCCTTAATAAATGTTTGCGTTTGCTTGTTCACTGACTTTGCTCCTTATTGCTTGATTCCAGAGTAAGCTTACCTTATTTAATCTATGTAGATATTACCCTTCTTATTCTTGGCGCGATTTAAGGTGGCTAAGGCGTTGAGGCGATAAATATTTAAGGTGGTGGGGCGATAAATTATGATAAAAGAGACTGCGATTAAATCGCAGTCTCAGGTTATTCCCACATTGTTGGGGTTAAGGTTGTGATACATAGCCCCAGGGGTTTACATGTTTACCGTTAATGCGAACCTCAAAGTGCAGGTGGTTACCGGTGCTATTGCCGGTGCTGCCCACAGAGCCAACCTGTTGACCCTTGGACACTGATTGCCCTACTGAAACATGGATAGCCGACATATGCGCGTAAAGGGTAGATATTGAACCACCATGGTCTATTATAACGTATTGACCATAAGAATAGGTTAAACGTTTAACTAAGATAACAGTGCCGCTGTCCGCCGCTAAAACCGGCGTACCATAGGGGCAAGCTATATCTATGCCGGTGTGCATACCCCGGCTGCGGTAGCCGTAGTTGGAGGATATTCTGCCGGATACGCTGACCGGCCAGCGCATTGAGCCGGTACCCTCGGCGCCGCTATCTACTGTTTCATTGGAGCCGCCGGAATCACCGGAGTCACCATTGCTATTGTCACTGCCGCTATCGCCGTTATCGCCCCCGTTTTCCGCTGGCTCCGCAGAAGCCGAGGCGGCCTTGGCAGCCTGTTCGGCATAATAAGCCTGGATTGCCGCTTCAATATTAGCTGATTCCGCCGCCATTTCCGCTAGCTGTTCTTCCAGGTAATCTTCATCTTCTTCTAAGGAGGATACTATTTCCGCCTTTTCCGCTGATTCCTGAGCAAACTGGGCTTCCTGAGCTTCTTTGCTGCTCTTTAAATCAGCAATTTGGGCTTTGGTTTCTTCCAGTTCCGCCAGTTTTTCTTCCGCCAGGCGTTTGTTCTCCTGCACTGTGTTAATATTGTTTTTATCCTGCTCCACTATTTGTTCGCAGAAAACAATGTTGGAAAGGAAATCCTGAATGGAGCTGGAGCTAAATAGCACTTCCCAGTAGGAAATATCGCCGTTCATATAGATACTCCGCACTCTGGTACGCATATTTTCCTGAGAGAGTTCTAAATTAGCTTTAATCTCCTCATATTCCTCTTGCTGTTTTGCCAAGTTGTCCTGGGCTACTGCTAAATCATTTTGCAGACCAGCAATGTCATCCTGCAAAACGCCTATTTTACTGTTTATATCAGACAAAGCCTCTTGAGTGGTAGATTTTTCTGCCTTAACGTCGTTAAGATCTTTTTCGGTTTCGTCTATTTTATTGGTAACCTCGTCCTTGGAGGATTCCAAATTGTCGATATCCTCACCCCAGGCGCCAAAACTCAAAGCGAGGGTTAACACCAAAACAATGACAAGGGGCAGAATTGTTTTCTTACTCATAAACCTTTAACCTTTCTTATTTCAGACCGGGATTTTAGCTTGTCTGAAAATTAAGTGTAGTCTAAGGGGTTTTGCGGCGAACCGTTCACCCTCACTTCAAAATGGAGGTGGTTGCCGGTACTATAGCCAGTGGTTCCCACGTAGCCGATGGTTTCACCCTGGGAAACGGTTTGTCCCACAGAGCACCCCAGGCGCGACATATGCCCGTAAAGAGTGGAGTAACTGCCGCCGTGGTCAATAATAACACAGTTGCCGTAGGCTCCCTGATAACTGGCGGTAATAACAACGCCGGCTTCCGCCGCTAAAATTGGCACGCCCGACGGGGCGGGAATGTCAACCCCCGTATGGAGCTTGTACACGCCGGTAACAGGATGCACCCTCATACCGAACTTGGAGCCTTGGCCCGACCCCACGCTGTAACCTGGTAAGGGCCAGGAGAATCTACCATTGCCGCTATAGGATACAGTGGAGTTAGCGGTGAGCTTTTGTATTTCTGTAGCTAATTCCGCTGATTTTTTTTCAAAGGCGTCCAACACTTCCATTAAAGTGTCTTCCTGGGCCTCCAGTTCCCCCATAACAGCTTGTTTAGCCTCTTGTTGCTGATTTAAAGCAAGCTCTTGATTTTTTTTATTCTGGGTTATGGAGGCAATTTTGTCCTTAGTTTGTTGTAGCTCGTCCAGCTTTTCTTGGGCCAGACGCTTATTTTCCTGGATGGAATTAATTATGCTCTGATCCTGTTCCACAATTTTTTCAAAGAAAACAAAGTTGGAAAGAAAATCGCTGATATTTTCTGAGCTAAAAATTATATCCAGGTAGGAGATGTCACCATTGGTATAAATATTGTATACTCTGGTTTGCATACTATCTTGGGATTTTGTCAGTTCTGCCTGGATTGCGTCATATTCTATCTGCTGGTTATCCAAATCCACTTGCGCCTGAGCTAAATCCTGTTCCAGAACGGCTATTTCGTTGGATATAGCTACTACCTGGGATTCCAATTCCTCCAGCTCGCTCATGGTGGCTGTTTTTTGGCCTTTAACATCGTCAATTTGATTTTGCGTATCCTGGATATCTTGTTCAACTTCCTTTTTTTCCGCTTCCAAGTTGTCAAGATCGTCGGCTAAAACGCCAAAACCGGCAAAAGCAAAGATAGCGCAGATAAGAAGTGTAAAAATTAAACTGTATTTTTTCATTTCTTACTCCATTATTCCGAGGCGGATCTTTCTTTCAAATATACGTTCAGTGAAACAATACTCCCCAAGGAGCCGAGAATTATGCCCATAATTACCATAGCGCTGAAGATATAGACAAAATACATATTGGGGGTTACCAGACTGGAGAAGGGCATTAAGGCGTTGATTTTATCAATGATCAGAATGTAAACGCCGTATAAGATACCTACGGAAATCAGGCCGCCTAAAAGTCCCATAACCATACCGGCAATACAGAAGGGCCAGCGAATATACCAGTTTGAGGCCCCGACATAGCGCATAATGGTGATTTCCCAGCGACGGCTGGCTACGGACATCTTGATGTTAAAGGCTACAATGATGATTGAGGAGATAGTAAGGAAAATAATTACGCCAATACCAAAGTAGCGCACCCAATTCAGGAGGGAAAACATTTTTTCTACCGTGCCTTCGCCATATTTTACCTGGTTAATTCCGCTAACCTGTTCCAGCTTTTCCGCTGTGGGCACCACATCGTCGGCGGTGGCCACCTGTACTAAATAGGAGTCCGGCAGGGGATTAGAGCCTAAGCTGTCCAGAAGCTGCTGGGAGGTTTGGTTCATACGTTTGGCGGTGGATTCTAAAGCTTGTTCCTTCGCAATAAAGGTAACCTCCTCCACGCCGCTGATGTTCTCTATCTCGTCTTTCAAGGCCGCTAAGCCAGTTTCATCGGTGCCTTCCTCAATAAAAGCTTGAATTTCTACGGTGGACTCTATCTCACCGGCAAAATGGTCAATATTTAAAACAATAATGGCAAAAACGCCGCAAATAAATAAGGTTAAGGCTATTGTGGCAACAGACGCCATGCTCATAGCAAAGTTGCGGCGAATAGATTGAAAGGATTCTACAAAGAATCTAGAAAAGGAGCGCAGTTTCATCATATACTCCTTTCTCTCTATCATAGGCTACCTGGCCTTGATTGAGCATGATTACCCGTTTGCCCATAGCGTTGACTAAATCCTTGGCATGGGTAGCCATAATAATGGTGGTGCCACGTTGATTTACCTGGTTGAGAACTTCCATTAGCTCTATGGAGTTCTGGGGGTCTAAGTTCCCGGTGGGCTCGTCCGCTACTAAGATGGAGGGGCGGTTTACCAAGGCCCGGGCAATAGCCACCCGCTGCTGTTCGCCGCCGGAAAGCTCCGAGGGAAAGCTGTCAGCCCGGTCGTCCAAGCCCACTACTTCCAGGATTTCCGGTACCCGAACTGCGATATCCCGGCGCTTTTGTTCTGTAACCTGCATGGCATAGGCCACGTTTTCATAGACATTTTTTTTGGGTAGGAGGCGGTAATCCTGGAATATCATACCCATCTCCCGCCGGTGTTTTAAAAGATCTCTTCGTTTTATGCGATTAAGGTTTCTATTATTGACAATAATCTCACCGCTTGTTACGGTTTCCTCATGAAAAAGCAAGCGGATTAAGGTACTCTTGCCAGCGCCGCTTTGGCCGCATAGGAATACGAATTCGCCTGACTCAATTTCCATGGAGACATTGTCTAAGGCCAGTTGTCCGTTTTTGTATCTTTTGGACACGTCCAATAGACTTATCATTTTCACAATCCTCTCTTTAGTCATTCTAAAAATAATGCTATACAAGTATACCACGAATTTGTATAAAATACAAAGAAATTTGCCCTCATTCGACAAAATTAACTGTAAAATTTTTTTAAATATCGGATTATTTGCTTTAATTTGTCGAGGTCACACTATTTGTTCACAGAAGGGTCATACTTCATATTGTGCTGAAAAGTGTAAACTTACATAATATATAATAATTGTCTACTTTGAGGGTTTTTTGTTGATATAAGTAAGATTTATTCATTTCTAACCCTATTTTATAAAAATATGCAAACTGCGGGGGTCTACCATTGAATGTTTTTCTAACTAGGCAATAGATTTTTTACTCAGAAATTATATGGCCCAGGTGCTTTAGCTTAGTGTTCATGGAGAGTACACAGAGGCTACCACATATTTACCTGTAAAGGAAAAAAAATTATCATTGTCGTGCTTTACTATTATAAATGTACCCCATAAGAAAAACTTTTTCATTGTTTTCCCTTTGAAAAAAGCCCCGTTGATGGCGGGGCTTTTTTCGTGCTTCAATTTTTTTATGGGCATTTGGTCGGTTTCCTTTGCTGACCCCTGTTCATAAATAATGCACAGAGACTTACGCAGAAGAACCATTTAAAATAAAAGAATAGTCACGACCTTAATTTACTATAATAAGCGTACCCCATAAAAAACTTTTTCATTGTTTTTCCCTTCACAAAAAGGCTCCGATATAATTATCGGAGCCTTTTTGTGCGCTGCCAGAGGGGAGGGGGCGGATAAAAAATCCCGCCGGTTCAGAGCGTTGTTTTAAGAAATCCTGTAGGAGCGAACTGCAGCCGCTTCCGCACAATGCTTTCCTATGTCAACGCCCCGTTCCGGCGGGACTCTTTTATGTTTTGCTTATGTTTAGAGCTATTTGGCTCAATAGTTTTTCGCAATATGGATGATGGGGTAGCCCCCGTCTTGCAAAGCCTGCTCTATATTTTCGGAATTTACGCTGTTCACCCTGATTACTACTTGGCATTGTTCACTCTCGCCGCGGTATACCGCTAAGCGCATGATATTGACGCCAAAGTCTCCCAGGATATTGGCAATTTTAGCTAAGACACCCGGCGAGTCGTTGGCTAAGACCGTAATGCGGCTGCCGTGTTCTCTGGCTCCCAGCAAGTCGGTAAAGGCGTCAAAAATATCGGTTTCCGTAATTATGCCTACCACCTTGTCGTCAGCCATTACCGGCAGGGCGCTGACCCTTTTTTCCCGCATGATAACGGCGGCCTCTTCCAATAAGGTGTCTGGGGTGGTGGTGAGAACGTCCTTACTCATAGCCGTTTTTACCTTGGCCTTGGCCAAGAGATAATTTATTTCGTAAATACTTAAAGTCGTGGCTTTAGAGGGGGTAAGCTGCTGCAATTCTCGCTCCGTAACAATACCCACAAGTTTGCCGTGGTCTACCACGGGCAAGCGGCGTATTTTATTCTCTTTAAGGAGTTGATATGCTTCGGCAATGGGCGTTTCAGAAGTGACTGTTACGGGGTTTGTGGTCATTCTTGTTTTAACAAACATAATTAACCTCCTAAATAAGCCTTTTTAATATCCTCGCTCTGCATTAATTCCTGAGCTGGGCCAGAGAGAACGATAGAGCCGGTTTCAATAACATAGGCGCGATTGGCAATGGATAAGGCCATTTTGGCATTTTGCTCAACCAGGAGAATTGTGGTGCCTTGGGAATTAATATCCTTAATAATGCTAAATATTTCCCGCACCAGCAAGGGCGCTAAACCCATAGACGGTTCATCCATAAGCATGATTTGGGGACGGGACATCAAGGCTCGACCCATTGCCAGCATTTGCTGTTCACCGCCGGATAAGGTACCTGCCGCTTGTTTCCGGCGTTGGGCCAGAATGGGAAACCAAGCAAAGACAGCTTCCATGTCTTTTTTAATTTCCGCCTTATCACGCCGCAGATAGGCTCCCATTTCCAGGTTCTCCAATACGGACATGGCGGGAAAAACGTGGCGTCCCTCCGGCACCTGGGAAACACCTAAGCCCACCCGTTTTTGGGCTGGCACCTTATCTATGGCCTTACCGTCCAGGCTGATGCTGCCGCCGGAGGTTTTAACTAAGCCGGAAATAGCGCCAAGGGTGGAGGTTTTACCAGCGCCGTTGGCGCCAATTAGCGTAACTATTTCCCCGTCATTAACTGTGAGGGAAATGTTTTTTAAAGCGTGAATCATGCCGTAATGTACTGAGACATTTTTTAGTTCAAGCATCTATATCACCTCCCAGGTAAGCTTCAATTACCCTGGGGTTACCCTGAATATCCTTAGGGGTGCCGCTAGCTATCATAGTGCCGTAGTCCAGCACATATATACGCTCGCACAAGTTCATTACCAGGCTCATATCGTGTTCAATCAGTAAAACTGTAATTTGGAAATTGTCCCGTATCCATTTGATGCTTTGGGTCAGCTCGGCGGTTTCCGCTGGATTCATGCCAGCCGCCGGTTCGTCCAATAGCAGTAAAAAGGGTTTAGTGGCCAAAGCCCGGATAATTTCCAAATGGCGTTGTTCGCCATAGGGTAAGTTTTTGGCAAACTCGTTTTGTTTATTCTCCAGCTTAAAGATTCTCAACAGCTCTATGGCCTCTTCTGTCTGTTTCTTTTCTCCTTTAAAGAAGGAGGGTAGGCGTAAAAGGGAGGAGGGGAGGGAATATTCCACATTTTGATGCATGGCAATGCGGACGTTATCTAACAC
>DXZC01000110.1 GCA_019415505.1 Peptococcaceae bacterium
TAGGTTGGTCTTTGGGTCTTACCTCCATTTTATTGGGGCATCTTATCGGCGGGGTTTTATTGTATTTTGCTGGCCTTATCGGCGCCCAGACCGGCCTGCCGGCGGTTAAATCCAGTCGCATTGCCTTTGGCCGCTGCGGTTCCTATGTTTTTTCCCTCCTAAATATTGTGCAGCTTTTGGGTTGGACAGCCATTATGATTATCGGCGGCAGCGCGGTGCTGCGCCAAACTGTGGTGCTGCTCACTGGCTTTGATAACGCCGCCATCTGGACTATCCTCATCGGCGCTTTAGTAGCCTTATGGATTGGGGTAGGCCTTAAAAATGTGGGTAAGATAAACATAGTGGCAGTTACGGGCCTATTTCTCATTACCATTGTTTTAAGCTTTGTGGTCTTGGGGGGAGACAGCCAGCCGGTAACCGGCGACTTAACCTTTGGCGCCGCGGTGGAGTTGAGCATCGCCATGGCCTTATCCTGGCTGCCTTTAATCAGCGATTATACCCGCCATAGCGATAAGCCGCGTAAGACGGCGTTGGTCAGCTCCTTATTTTATACTTTGGGCAGTATTTGGATGTATGTTATCGGCATGGGTTTAAGCTTGGTAGCCGGGGAAAGCGATATCGGCATTGTCCTGGTTGGCGCGGGTCTAGGGGTTTTAGGTCTTTTGATCGCTTTGTTTTCCACTGTTACCACCACATTTTTAGACGCCTATTCCGCCGGGGTGAGCTTTGGTAATCTCTCGGAGGGCAAAGGAGAGAAAGCCTTTTCTCTGGCTGTTTGTTTTGTGGCCACAATTTTAGCCTTGTTTTTCCCCATGGAACGGTACGAAAGTTTCCTTTATTTAATTGGCTCCTTTTTCGTACCCATGATCACCCTGCTCCTGATGGAATACTTTGTGTTTCAAAATCGCGATATCAGCAAGGCCCTGCGCACAGATAATTTAATATTGTGGGCTGTGGGTATTGGGCTATACCGAATGTTTCTGACCATTGACACCCCCATTGGCAGTACCCTCCCGGTAATGTTGCTCTTAGCTTTATTATCTGGAGTCACTCATTATATATTAAAATTTGTTAGGAGATAATATTATGTTTATTGAAGCTATGAAAAATGTCCGTTCCCAGTGTCCCTTAACTCATTGCATTACCAATTATGTTACTGTTAACCCTTGCGCCAACGCTTTGTTGGCGGTGGGCGGTTCCCCCATTATGGCTGATGATATTGACGAGGTGGCGGCTATTACCTCCATTAGCCGAGCTTTGGTAATCAATATTGGTACTTTGAACAGCCGCACTGTTAAATCCATGCTGAAAGCCGGTATCACAGCCAATGAAAAAAATATTCCCGTGGTTTTGGATCCCGTTGGCGCCGGCGCCTCGTCCCTCCGAGATGAGGCTGTGGCAGCCTTGTTGGCTAAAGTTAAATTTACTGTAATCCGCGGTAATATTTCGGAAATTAAAAGCGTGTACGATGGCAGCAGCCAGGCCCATGGCGTAGACGTGGCTTTGGCTGACGCTAATATTGCTCCGGAAAAACTAGCTGCTTTTGCGCAGGAATTGAGCGAGCGGACCGGCGCGGTTATCGCCATTACCGGCAAGGTTGATGTGGTTTCCAATGCCGCGAAATCCGCTTTAATCAGCAACGGCAGCCCTCTTTTATCCTCTATAACCGGGAGCGGTTGTATGCTTTCCGCCATTACCGGCGCTTATGTAGGAGCTAATAGTGACAATGCTTGGGAGGCCGCGGTGGCTGCCACAGCTCTCATGGGGCTTAGCGGTGAGGTTGCCGCTGCCCGGGCGGCAACCAATAAAGTTGGTTTAGGTAGCTTTAATGTCTACTTACTTGACGCCCTGAGTCAGATTGACGAGGCTGCTTTGAAAGAAGGTATGAAAGTTGAAATTATCTAAAGACGCTATGACCTTATATGCTGTAACAGATCGGGCCTGGTTAAAGGGGCAGAGCCTCCGGGATAAGGTTGAGGAGGCCCTCGCGGGGGGCATAACCTTTTTACAGCTGCGGGAAAAGGATTTACCTTACGCTGAATTTGTCAAGGAAGCAAAGGATATCGTAGCCCTATCCCGAAGTTACGGCGTTCCCGTGGTAATTAACGATAATGTAGAGGTAGCCTTGGCTGTTGAGGCCGATGGCGTACATATTGGCCAATCCGACGGTGAACCGGCGGAAATCCGGGCTGTTCTAGGTCCAGACAAAATATTGGGCGTTTCAGTGCAAACGGTGGCCCAGGCTTTGCAAGCCCAGGCGGCTGGCGCTGATTATTTAGGCGTTGGCGCTATGCTGCCTACTGATACTAAAACCGACGCTATTGTAGTGAGCAAGGAGGAGCTCAAGGCTATAGCGGCGGCAGTGTCTATTCCCCTAGTGATTATTGGCGGTATTAACAAGGATACTATCAGCCAGTTTAAAGGCTGCGGCGCTCATGGCGCGGCGGTAGTTTCCGGCATATTCGCGGCCCCGGATAGTTGCCAAGCCGCGGCGGAACTGTTAGAATTATGCCGTGAGGTGTTTTAATTATGTATAAGGTTTTAACTATTGCCGGTTCCGACCCCAGTGGCGGCGCTGGCATCCAAGGGGATTTAAAGACCATGGCAGCCCATGGGGTTTATGGCATGAGCGCTATAACGGCTCTCACCGCCCAAAATACCCTGGGAGTTCAGGATATCTTAGAATCCACCCCCGCCTTTTTAGAAAAACAGTTGGATTGTATTTTTACGGATATTTTCCCCCAGGCTGTAAAAATTGGCATGGTGGCCAATACTGGGCTCATTGAAGTAATAGCCGCCAAGCTTCAGGAGTATGCGGCGGTAAATATTGTGCTTGATCCGGTAATGGTGGCCACTAGCGGTAGCTCTCTCATGGAGAGCAGCGCTTCCCAAGCCTTAAAAGAGGTTCTCATGCCTGTTGCCAACATTATAACCCCAAATCTCAGCGAAGCCCAGGCTTTAAGCGGTCTGACAATTCATACTGCCGCTGATATGGAACAGGCTGCCGCGATTATCGGCCAGTATTACAGCGGTTATATCCTGGTGAAGGGGGGGCATAGCCCCGATAACGCCGACGACCTGCTTTACTATCAAGGAGAGATGCACTGGCTTAGAGGGCAGCGCATAGATAACCCCAATACCCACGGCACAGGCTGTACCTTATCATCGGCCATTGCTTGCGAGCTGGCGGCGGGCCGGAATATGTTAGACGCGGTGGTAGAAGGTAAGAAATACATTAACGCCGCCTTACAGGCTAACCTAAACCTGGGCCAGGGGCGGGGACCCCTTAAACATGATGTAAATTGGTAAAAGAAGTTTTGTGCTAGTATTTTATAGCCGCTTCCGGATATATTTACCGGAGCGGCTATATTTATAATTTGTTGTATTTTGCTATATAGCTAGATGTATGTTGTATTTTAGGCCGGGATTATGGTATGAAGTATAAAAGTGGCGGGGGACTTGGTCTAAGGTAGTTAAGAGAGTTGTTATAGTTAACCCTTGAAGTAAATGCCCATATAGTTTACGGAAAGGACTGAAGAAAAACGGTAAAAATGGGGTGGTAATTAAAACGCGATTGGAAGCGCCCCTTCCGCGGCTTCCTCTGTGGTTGCGGGCCATACCGCTAACGGCAATTTGCCTTGGTTTACTGACTGGTATTAAGTTGTCGGTTATAAAATAAGGAGCCTACTAGAAAAAATAGTAGGCTCCTTACGGTTTTATTTTGCTTGGCGGCGGTTGCCATAGCCCAATTCTTCCAGGAGACGGGCTAAAACTCTGTACCGTTCGCCTAAAAGCTCACCGTCCTCGGCCAGGGCTTGGCGAAATAGAGCGATATCCTCGTCAATATGTTCATTATCCGTACAGATTTCCACGGTCATGGCGTCCCCTTGGAGACCCACTCGGTCTATGTTGGCGTTGTCCTCATCGTATAGCTTTGGGTAGCGGTAAGCGTCTCTAAAATAGAGCTCGCTGCGGGCTATGAGAATAGCTAAATCCAGAACACGGTGCAAGGGCATTTCCTCGCTTTGGCGGCTCCATTTCTCGCCGGTGTGCCGCCATACTTTAGCGGAAATATCCACCTTGCCCCGGTCGTTCCATTGGGCTAAGCCTAAGCTGAGTCCTTGGGCGTCGCTTTTATAGGCGGTGCGACCATCTATATTGGCGTAATCCTCAGCTATTACCACGGGTTTATGCTTTAAAGTAGTGGGAATTTTCATCTCTTTATTTCCTTTCTTTTTGTTACTTGTTTACTAGTTTAGTAAATTACTAAATTAAGTGTAGCATACCGGCCAATCTCTGTCAAGATATTACGGTAAATTTCTCCCAACTTGGTGGTCTAAGGCCCTGGTTTGTAAAACCAGGGCCTGTATTTGAGGGCAGCCGTTCTATAAAAGCTGCCAAATTAAAAAGCTCAGAGCAAAAATGCTCTGAGCTTATTTAGCAATTATCAACATAAAGTCAATATGACTGACCCAAATCTTATTGTTAACCCGGTTCGCAGGAGTTTACTCATAGGTAAGGGTCAATTCCCCGTCTATTAACGTGAGGCGGAAGGCGCCATCCTCCTGTTCAGTGGTAGGCAGCTCTGTGGTGCCATCCTCCTTGCGGTACCATTTCATTTTTGCGGCGCAAGTCCGGCAAGGGGCGATAAACCAATAGCCGCGGCTATCGTGGCCGTATTTCTCAATGCTTCCTAAAGGGTTAAAACAGCGGGAGCAAAGGAGGCGCTGGCCGTCTTGATAGGGGGCGTATATTGGGGAACGCTTATTGGCAGACCGCATAACCTTTTTTAAATCCTTCTATGTTTACGTCCAGAAATTTCGCGGGCACGTTGTCCTCAATTACTTTAAGACCTTCCTCCTCCTTCAAGCCAAAAGCCTGGGCCCAGGCGCCTAAGAGCACCATGTTGAGGGCTTTGGGATTCCCGGCGTTGAGGGCCAGGGAGTAAGCGTCAAAAAGAGTGACTTTAGCGTCTATGCTCTTGAGGTAGTCATCTAAATCAGAGGGATAGGGCATTTTTCCCATCGTAACCGGCATGGGGTTGATTTCCTTGGCATTGACGATAAGGCAGCCGCCTTTACGCAGGTAGGGCAAAGCCCGAACCCCTTCCAATTTTTCAAAGGCCAAAAGATAATCGGCGCTACCTGGTTCAATAATCGGGGAATAAACTTTTTCACCAAAACGCACCTGGGTAATTACGCTGCCCCCTCTTTGGGACATACCGTGAATTTCCGAAACCTTAATGTCATAGCCCTTGGCAATGAGGAGCCGGGATAGTATTCTCGCCGCTAAAACAGTGCCTTGGCCGCCAACGCCAGCAATTAAAATATTGGTAGTTTGAGACATTATTCAGCACCGTCCTTTCTAATAACACCATGGGGGCAAACATTGGCGCAGAGTCCGCAGGCAACGCATTGGTCGCCGTGAATTAGGGGCGCGCCGTCGGTTTTTTCAATCGCCGGACAGCCAATTTTTAAACAGGCGCCACACTTCAGGCAACGCTCATGATCTATATACAGTGGCTCCGTGGCAGCCTTGAGCAAGAGAGCGCAGGGCCGCCGGGCTATAATTACCGAGGGCTCCTTGGCCTTGAGCTCCGCCTGGAGCACTTCTTTAAAGCCTTGTACGTCAAAGGGGTCTACTACCTCTACCCGATCAATGCCTAACCCCTTAATCAAGGCTTCTAAATTTATAGCCTTGGTGCGCTGGTTCTTTACAGTTATGCCGGTTAAGGGGTTTTGTTGATGCCCGGTCATAGCGGTAATGCTATTATCTAAAATAATTACGGTGCCCACCCCTTGGTTGTAAACCATATCCACCAGGCCGGTGATACCGGAATGCATAAAGGTGGAGTCGCCAATTACGGATACGGTGTGTTCCGCGAATTCTTCACCGTGGACTTTTTCCATGCCTAAAGCCATACCAATACCGGCTCCCATGCAGATGGTGGTATCCACGGCTTGTAACGGCGGCATACTGCCTAAGGTGTAACAGCCAATATCGCCAATGACCCGGCATTTAGCCTTGCGGAGAACGTGGAAGGTGCCTCTATGGGGGCAACCGGCGCAAAGCACTGGCGGGCGCATGGGCAGTTCCTGCTCGTATTTATAGGCAATTTGCCGTTTTTTACCTAAAACCTGGGCGGCAATAATTTCCGGGAAAATCTCTCCTTCTCGTGAGAAAGTATCCTTGCCGTGTACTTCTAAGCCCAGGGCCTTGCATTGATCCTCAATCAGAGAATCCAATTCCTCCACAATATAAAGTTTTTTCACCTTTTGAGCGAATTCCTTTATTAAGTTCTGGGGTAGGGGATTGGTCAGGCCTAATTTCAGCACGGAAGCTTCCGGCAATACCTCTTTAACATATTGGTAGCCCACGCCCATGGTAATAAAGCCAAAATCAGTTTGTTTAATCTCCATTTGGTTGAGGGGGCTAGTTTCCGCATAAGCTTTTAACTTAATGAGCCGTTCCTCGGCAACATGGTGCCGTGGTCTGGCGTTAGCCGGTACCATGACGTATTTCTGGGGATTCTTAACAAATTCCCGCGGCGCTACCTCTTGGCGTTCCCCGGTTGTCACCAGAGATTGGGAGTGTGCTATTCTAGTGGTCAGGCGCAACATCACAGGAGTATCGTATTCCTCTGAAAGGGCAAAGGCCATTTTGACAAATTCCAGGCACTCAGCGGAATCTGACGGTTCAATAATGGGTATTTTGGCAAAAATACCTAAATTTCTATTATCCTGTTCGTTTTGGGAGCTGTGCATACCGGGGTCGTCAGCGGAGACTAAAACTAAACCGCCGTTAATGCCACTGAAAGCCACGGTCATCAATGGGTCCATGGCCACGTTAACCCCTACATGCTTCATGGCTACTAAGGCTCGTCCGCCGCCGATAGCGGCGCCAATGCCAACTTCCAAGGCTACTTTTTCATTGGGGGCCCATTCGGCGTACATTTCCTCATATTTAGCGGCATTTTCTGTAATTTCCGTGCTGGGCGTACCGGGATACGCCGCCACAACCTGAACGCCGGCTTCCCAGGCGCCCCGGGCTACAGCCTCATTGCCTGTCATCAATTCTTTCATGGTATTACCTCGTATTACCTCAATTTATCTCTTATTTAAAAAATTAGAAATAGGGTAGCAAAATATAGAAT
>DXZC01000111.1 GCA_019415505.1 Peptococcaceae bacterium
GTATTGCCAATAGACAAACGCCAACACTGAGCACTATATAGGTTAATCCCTGGCCAATCTTACCGTTTTCCAGTAATTTTATGGCGTCCAGGGAAAAGGTGGAAAAAGTAGTGAAGCCACCGCAAAGCCCGATTGTTAAAAAGAGACTAATTTTAGGGTCAAAATTAGGTAACATAGTTGGTAAATAGCTAAAGCAGCCCAGAAGAAAGGCTCCCGCAAAGTTTACCAAAAGTGTGGTGAAGGGAAAACCATGACTATTAATAGGTATAAAACCGGCAAGATAACGGCATATCGCGCCTAAAAAGCCGCCGCAACCAACGAGAAAACAATTTAACATAACTATTCTTCTTTACTTATTTGCTCTATAAAGCTGATTAACTCTTGGGGCGTTTTTAATTCCCCGGCTGCAAATTGGGCCTCTATTTTTAAAGGCAGCCCTGAGGTTATAAGTATTTGATGATGTAAGATTAAGGCTTCATCTACGTCATGGGTGATTACCAACGCAGTTTTATTGGCTAACTCCCCTTTTATAACCTCTAATACCATCATTTTAGTTGCCTGATCCAAGCCCCGGCAAGGTTCGTCTAAAAAGTATACGTCCCCTCTATAAGCTAAGGCCCTAGCTATAGCGGCTCTCCGTCGCATCCCGCCGCTTAACTCTCCAGGCAGTTTATGCTCTTCACCGTTTAACCCCACTTTTGCTAAATAGCTGAAAGCAGCCTTTTCACTAACTCCGTGTACTGTAATATTCTTGAGAATATTGTACCACGGTAAAAGCCTATCATCTTGGAACAGCACCGATGCCCTTACACCTTGGGGCTCTACAACACCTTTATCCGGTTTAAGCAAGCCGGCGGCAATATGCATCAGAGTTGATTTACCGCAGCCGGATCTGCCCAATATACAAGTGGTGGCTGAGGGCGTAAAAGTATAGGTAAAATCATCTATCACACTGGTATTTCCCAGGGTTTTTTTTATATGCTCTAATTTCATGCTCCCACCGCCTTTCTAGTTAGGAGATGAGATACCATTTTTTCTAAGATAAGGCTTAAAACGATTATTGCTATGGTCCAAGCAAATAATTCTGTGGTATTGAGATAAATTTTGGAATTATAGATGCCTTTACCAATAGAGTATAGGGGTGTAGCGATGACCTCGGCGGCAATACCCGCCTTCCAAGCCATGCCAATGGACATGGTGGCGGAAACGGTAAAATACGGCCAGATAGACTGTATAAAAATATGTTTTA
Organism: Peptococcaceae bacterium; assembly: GCA_019415505.1. GTDB lineage: Bacteria > Bacillota > Dehalobacteriia > UBA7702 > UBA7702 > Cryptoclostridium. Next base: position 1,250 of record DXZC01000111.1, read on the forward strand.
TTTTGCCGCTAAAATTCATGCCAAAGGCGTCTGCCATTTCTAAAAGGCTGTGATCGGTATTTTTTATCCCCTGTTGGACATTGCCCCAGACAATAGGCAGTACGATGAGAAAAGACGTAAACACCGGCACGATGCCTTTGTTGAGCCAAACAAGGGCTAATACGATAAAAGAGGCCACTGGGGTGGACTTTATCACAGATAGCAAAGGTGTAAAAAAAGCCTGAGCCAAACTGTAAGCCGATGTTATTATGGCCATAATTATACCAACAAATATGCCTAAGCATAAACCTAGTAACACCCGGCCCATGGAAAAGACAATAGATTGCCAAAACGCAAATTCGCCGCATAGGGCAATCAACTGCCTGATTGTGGCAGCTGGCGAGGGTAAGAGAACCTCTAAGCCCACAATTAAGTGCAGCGCCTCCCAGATACCCAACCATAGCAATGCTATTATCAGTGGTTTTACAATTCGCCTCATTTTCACAGCCCAATCACATCAACAATTTAGTAGCTTAGCAAGTAAAAGTTATCATCAGGCATAGCTCCCCCGACGCTTTGCGGGTTAGCTGTGAAGATAACATCATAAAAGCTTTCCATGGCGGTTTTCATTTCCTCACCCTCTATAAAAACAATGTTACAGTTAGGAATAGCCTTTTCAGCAACAGCATCTTTGATTATATCGTAGGCTTCCATATCCGCTGCCGCCGCCTGGGGCTGGTCATTAACATACGCGGTGGAATCCGCATAGGCGCTCATGAAGTCAGCCAAAGCCGCGGGATTTTCCTCGACTAAAGACTTCTGAACTACCAGACAGCCCATGGCTAATTGTCCGGCTCCGGCCTTTTCCCATTCCTCTGTGAGGTTCAAGGCCACCCGAAAATCGGGGTCAGCAGTTAGCAGCGAGGTAACGTAAGGTTCCGGTAACACTACTACATCATATTCGCCAGCTTGGGCTTGGGCTGCCACTTCGGAATGCTCCGCAGCGTATTCCACCACAATATTTTCATCCAGATAGAGTCCGTTTTCTTCCAGAATGTAGTTGAGTACATATTCCGAGGTGGTTCCCTGGCCAGCAGAGAGCAAGGTTTTGCCGGACAAATCAGCCGCGGTATTTATGGTTTCGCCTTTTTCTAAAACATAGAGAACCCCCAAGGTATTTAGAGCTGCAACCTGTATGGCCCCCTCGGTTTTTTGATAGAGGACCGCTGCCAAGTTGGTAGGAACAGCAGCAATATCCGTATCGCCTGAAACGATACTGCCGACTATGTCATCGGGAGAGGCTGCCAGCTCAAAATTATAGGAACCGTTATTGTTCTTCATAACTTCCACCATGCCCATGCCGGTGGGTCCCTTTAAAGCCGCTATGTTGATAGACTTATCCGTGTTCTGCGGTGCTGCCGTATCCTCCTCTGTACCACAAGAAGCTAATAACGGCAGCAAGATTAAGGCTAATACAAGTAAAAATAAGCTTTTCTTTTTCATAAATTTCCACCTCAACTTTAAAATTGCATTATATAATTCTCCATTAGTTATAGCTAAGATTTAGCACTATAATTCAGATTCTACAGTGAGATCAATAATCTGTCAATAAAAAAGCAGAGACTTTTTGCAGTCTCTGCTTTCTGCTTTTTTGCTTTTTAGCTTTTTTACTTATTTTCTCAATTCAAATTGTTTGCAGGCGGTATCATCAGTGGTGCAGGCTTCTGCTTGGCAGCCCTGGGTGATGATAGTGATTTCTTTGGCGGAACAAGCTTTAGCATGGTTAAATTTGCATGCTTCAGCGTAGCAGATTAAATTATCCATTGTTTCATCTCCTTTCAGTTGATGTTTTTATTATACCCGTTTTCATAAAATATAATCTTTTCAAGTTACGTAAAATAAGGTATAATTTTCTCATGGTTAAAATAAGTAAAAAAACAAAAAATAACAAAATAATTTTAGAAAAACTAGCGGCAGCTTATCCAGACGCTAAGCCAGCCCTGGAATTTAAGAGCGCTTATGAGCTATTGGTAGCGGTGTTACTATCGGCCCAATGTACAGACCAACGGGTAAATATAGTTACCAAGGAGTTATTTCAAGTAGCGCCGGACCCCCAAAGTATGGTGGAGTTAGGCGAGGACGCTATAAGAGGCATAATTAAATCCTGTGGTTTGTATAAAAACAAGGCTAAAAATATATTTAGCCTTAGTAAAATACTAATGGAAAAATATGACGGACAAGTACCGTCCCAGCGGGAAGACCTAGAGTCACTGCCTGGAATTGGCCGTAAAAGCGCCAATGTAGTTATGAACGTATGCTTCGGCATACCGGCAATAGCTGTTGATACCCATGTTTTTCGGGTTAGCCGCCGTTTAGGCTTGTCCGCAGGGAAGGATGTCTTAGCTGTAGAAAAAGACCTTATGGCCGCTATTCCCCCGGAAGATTGGGGCAGCGCCCACCACTGGCTAATCTTTCATGGGCGAAGAGTGTGTAAGGCGCAAAAACCCCAATGTGATAATTGCCCTTTGGCTGAGGTTTGCCCAAAGCTTATATAAAATAATAAAGAAATATTTATTAAAAGGAGAAAAATATGGACGGACTTTGGTATACTGAAAACTGGATTCCCGGCATAAACATTAGTTTAAAGGTAAAGACAAAACTCTATGAGGAGCAAACCCCCTTCCAGTTTTTGGAAGTAGTTGATACGGAAGTGTGGGGTAAAGCTTTATTCCTGGATCGCTGCATTATGACAACTGACAGAGATGAGTTTGTTTACCACGAGATGATTACCCATGTGGTAATGAACGCCCATAAAGAACCGAAGAAGGTATTAGTTGTGGGTGGTGGCGACGGCGGTGTGATTCGGGAGGTTATTAAGCACCCCTCTGTGGAGAAGGCTGTATTATGTGAAATAGACGAAGCTGTGGTGCGGGTCAGCAAAAAATTCTTTCCAGCCATTGCCGGAAAACTTGACGACCCCAAAGTAGAGGTATTATATGCTGACGGTGTTAAGCACATCAAAGAACATACCAATTATTATGATGTGATTATTGTGGATTCTACCGATCCCGTCGGTCCGGCAGTAGGGCTCTTCCAGAGGGAGTTTTATCAATGTGTTTACGATGCTTTAAAAGACGACGGCATCTTTGTAGCTCAGACAGAATCTCCCTTTGTCTATCCTGATATTGTGCCTGGTATATACCGGGATATCGAGAGCATATTTCCTTTAACTAGGTTATATACTGCGCATATTCCAACTTACCCTGGCAGTATGTGGGGGTTTACTATGGGTTCTAAAAAGTATGATCCCCTGGCCTTAAATAAGGAAGACCTACTGACAACTGATACTAAATACTACAGCAAAGATATGCACTTTTCAGCTTTCACCCTTCCGCCCTTCATTAAGGAGTTGATTGGAGGCAAGTAAATGGCAGGCAGACTGAGATTTCTCGGTTGCAATAAGAGTTTGGCTGAAGCCAGGGCGGTTTTTTGCGGCACCTGGCTCAGCGGTGACAATGAAGGTGACAAGGAAAAGAAACAGGAACATGCGCCGGATATAATTAGGGCTTATTCCCGCCATATTGACGACTACCATATAATTACAGGGAAAAACATTTCCGCAATGGCTCTCCACGATATAGGCAATGTGCCTGTACCTGTTAAGGAGGACCATGCGGATTTTTCTCCTTTAATGGACCAAGCACGTACCATCCTAGACGCCAATAAACTCCTTTTTACCGTGGGCGAGGACCGGGAAATATCTTACGCTCTGATTAAGGCCGCCCAGGAGAAATACAAAAATCTCAAAGTTGTCACTATTGACGCCCACCACGGCAGGGAAACAGCGGAGAAAAAAAATATCACGGCTGAAAACTATCTAAGTCATTGCATAAATGAATTTTTAGCGCCAGAAAATATTTTACAGCTAGGTATACGGTGTGGCAGTAAGGAAAGCTATGAAAGTGGCGTCCGTAAACACCGTCATTTACCGCCTAGAGTGAAGCGGGGGGTGATTGAGCGGTTGCCGCGCCTGTACCACTTTCCTGTGTATTTAACCATAGATTTAGATGTAATTGAACCTTGTTTTGCGCCTGGCATCAAATACCCTATTCCCGGCGGTATAAGCGTACCGGAACTGATAGAAGCCATTCGCTATTTTGAAAGCGTATCCATAATAGGCGCCGACATCATGGGTATTAATTTACAAAATGATGTTACAGATATTACTTCAGCCCTTGTTTGCGCCTTAGCAAAAGAATGTTATATATATTTTTTAGCAAATAATCAATATACCACTTGACAAATGCGGAGGTCTTTAATATAATAAACAAGTCCTCAATCGAGGGGTGATAAGTGGGCTAATTCACTTAAAAAAGATAAAAAAAAGTGTTGACAAAGGCTTGGAGATATGGTATTATTTTTCTTGCAGTTAACATTTCGGGTGATTAGCTCAGCTGGGAGAGCGCTTGCCTTACAAGCAAGATGTCGGCAGTTCGATCCTGTCATCGCCCACCATATGCGGCGCAGTAGTTCAGTTGGTTTAGAATGCCAGCCTGTCACGCTGGAGGTCGTGGGTTCGAGCCCCATCTGCGTCGCCAAATGCCTCGGTAGCTCAGTCGGTAGAGCAGAGGACTGAAAATCCTCGTGTCGGTGGTTCGATTCCGCCCCGAGGCACCAATAATAGTCAAATATGCGGGTATAACTCAGTGGTAGAGTGCAACCTTGCCAAGGTTGAAGTCGAGAGTTCGAATCTCTTTGCCCGCTCCATAAACAATCCTGTACAGATAATGTGCAGGATTATTTTTTTGTTTTTATTTCTTCTTATGTTTTTAAATGGAGCTTTTTATAATATGTTCTTATGTCCATTATATATTATATCGTTTAGCTTTAGCGTTATATAACCACCAGCGGCGCTGGTGTGGGTAGAAAAGCTTTGGCTAAAGGCAATCTATATTTACTATTCTGGTATGGCTTCTCAAAAAGCAGTGGAATTGTAATATTACCCATGGTATCAATATAAAACACTAGCTTTTCTGTACATAGTAGACTATTTAACTACTATAAGCGGATATGTACAGGGAAACAATAGCAGGGAGAACAGAGAATTACCAATCAAATGTAAGTAAATGTGGTCAAGCCAAGCTTCTGCTTTTATAATTTCCCCTTCTCTCACCTCACAGAGATGACATAAGATTTGTCCGATATCTTCACCCAGATTTTCCTGCCGGTGTTAATTGGATGCAAACAAGATATGATATTTACGGTTACTATATGACAATAGTAATGTTGCTGTGGTAGAATATCTAAGCATAAAAACAGAATAAAACATTATAGGCAAGGCATATTTAATGAATAACTTTCCGTGATACTTTCACTTGACTTTTTCTGACCTTACCACTATAATTTAGAGGATAAATATTAATATAGAGGTTAAAAATTACTTATAGTATAAAATAAACACTAATGTGCCTATAGTCGACTTAATTTAATATTTTACAACATTATTTTATAATATTTTAGTAAAATCTAAAGAAAGGTTAAACTAAATTATGCTGGAAATAGAAGTAGCTTGTCCCCCCTGCCCTGTGGCGACAACTCTAATGTTACTAAATAATAAGTGGAAAGTATTGATTATAAGTAGTTTATTGGCTGGCGAAAAAAGGTTCACGGAATTATGCCAGGCCATTAACGGCGTCTCCCCCAAGGTTATAACTACGAATCTACGGGATATGGAAGAATATGGCCTTATTAACCGAACAATTTATCCGGAGATTCCACCCCGGGTAATTTACAGTCTCACGCCATTAGGTGAAAGTTTAAAGCCGATTATAGACGCTATGGCAAAATG
>DXZC01000112.1 GCA_019415505.1 Peptococcaceae bacterium
GGCTCGGAGATGTGTATAAGAGACAGCGATTTTACCCATGCCCAACCCCAAGCCGGTAGCGGATAATCCCGCCGCCATTACCTATGTCAAGGACCGAGCGGCAAAAGAGGGTTTAGTACACGTTTATCCCATTGGAGCTATCACCAAGGGCAGTGGGGGCAAGGAATTATCGGAAATGTCCTTCATGGCTGAAGCTGGCGCCGTGGCCTTTTCCGACGACGGGCGACCGGTGGAAAACAGTCGCCTTATGCGCCTGGCCTTAGAATACAGCTTAATTTTTGACCTGCCCATCATAGCCCACGAGGAAGATTTAGATTTAGTAGACGACGGCGATATGAACGAGGGCTACTATTCCACTGTCTTGGGCTTGCGGTGTATACCCAGAGCCGCTGAGGAAGTGATGATAGCTAGGGACATAATTTTAGCCCGGCTTACCGGCGCTCATCTCCATATAGCCCATGTCAGCACTGCCAATGGGGTTGCTATGGTGAAAAGAGCGAAGCAGGAAGGGTTAAAGGTAACAGCGGAAGTTACGCCCCATCACCTGACATTAACCGATGAGGCGGTAAAAACCTATGATACCAATACCAAGGTTAACCCGCCGCTCCGGGAGGAAAGTGATGTGGCGGCCCTAATAACTGGACTTAAAGAGGGGGTTATTGACTGCATTGCCACGGATCACGCTCCCCATACCATTGAGGACAAGGTAATTGAGTATCATTTTGCGGCCATGGGAATCAGCGGCTTTGAAACAGCTTTGGCTGTACTCTGGACCAACCTGGTGGCAAAGGGCAAGCTTAGCGCCGTGGAATTAATCAGAGCCTTAACTTGCGCTCCCGCCCAGGTGATGCAATTACCCGGCGGCGTTTTAACCGAGGGGGCTGTGGCTGATGTGGTGGTATTTGACCCCCAAGGCGAAAAAGCTGTAGCTAAAGATAAATTTTATTCTAAGGGTAAGAACACGCCCTATGAGGGGGCTATCTTAAAGGGTTGGCCCGTTTTTACGATAGTCAACGGTGAAATTGTCATGGCAAACGGCGTGGTAAAGGAGAAATAAAGTGATAGAAATAGGTACGATAATCAGTAATGAAAAGGTGGGCCGGGATATTTGGCGCATGGAAATAGAAGCGCCGGGCATTGCCAACGCGGCCCAAATTGGTCAATTTGTCAATGTGCGTGTTAACGGTACTATTGAGCCGTTGCTGCGCCGTCCTATCAGTTTCCATGGTATAGATAAGGAGCGGGGGCAGATAGCTTTTCTTTATTTGGTAGTAGGCAAAGGCACCGCCCTGATGACAAAAATGCAGCCTAGGTCTGAGATTGATTTAGTCGGTCCTTTAGGCCGTGGATTTTCCCCGGACTTCGACGGTGAAAAAGCCCTGGTAGTTGGGGGCGGTATTGGCTCCGCCCCATTATATCCCTTATTACAAGCCCTGCTTAAAGAGGGTAAAACCCCCAAACTGCTGTTAGGGGCCGCTGATATCCGCAGTATAGTGGGTCTTACACTGTATGATGAGCTTGATGTGGACATAGCGGTAGCCACTGACGACGGCTCCTTGGGTGAAAAGGGTTTTGTTACCAGCTTAGTGGAGCGGGAGCTAGCAGCGGGCGGCTATGATTATATTTACGGCTGCGGCCCTCTCCCCATGCTCCAAGCCTTAGAGGAGCTGAGCGGTAAATATCAGGTGCCGGGGGAAATTTCCACTGAAGCCCATATGGGTTGCGGCTTGGGTATTTGCCTTTCCTGCGCGGCCAAAGGTAAGGACGGTAAAAACCGTAAAGTCTGTCAGGATGGTCCAGTATTTAGATTGGGGGAATTGAGCTATGAGTAAAGTCAATACCGCGGTAAAAATTGGCGCTTTAGAGATGAAAAACCCGGTAACAACAGGTTCCGGCACTTTTGGCTCAGGTTGGGAAATGCGGGATTATGTGGATTTAGCAGCCCTGGGGGCGATTACCGTTAAGGGCACAACCTTAGAACCGCGCCCCGGTAACTCCATGCCCCGAATCGCCGAAACGCCCGCCGGTATTCTTAATTCCATTGGCCTGGAAAACCCCGGCGTTGAGGTCTTTATCCGGGATATACTGCCGAAAGTGGCTGAATTTGGCTCGCCGATAATCGTCAATATCGCCGGCAGTACTGTGGCGGATTACGGTGAAATAGCCGCTATTCTCGATAAGGAAGAGGCTGTGGCCGCCTTGGAAATTAATATTTCCTGCCCCAATGTTAAAAATGGTGGTATGGCTTTTGGTACAGATCCGGATACGGCCTTTAACGCTATCAATAATGTACGGAAAAATACAGATAAGCCGGTAATAGCCAAGCTGTCCCCTAATGTTACGGATATCGTTGCTATGGCTAAGGTCGCGGCTAAAGCTGGGGCTGACGGGCTTTCTCTAATTAATACCCTGTTAGGCATGGCCATAGATATTAAAGCCCAAAAACCTGTTCTGGGTAATGTTATGGGCGGCCTTTCCGGTCCCGCTATTAAGCCGGTGGCTCTGCGCATGGTTTACCAGGTTTCCCAGGCTGTGGATTTACCTATTGTAGGGCAGGGCGGCATTTGTACCTGGGAGGACGCTGTGGAATTTTTGTTGGCGGGGGCCACCGCGGTTTCCGTCGGCACGGGTAATTTTTTGGAACCGGACGCCACAATAAAAGTGGCTCGCGGCATAGAACAATACTTGCTGGAGCACGGCTACGAGGATGTAGCGGAAATAACTGGTTTGGCTTGGAAAGGAGCGAAATAATGTTGAAAGATAGCGCGATGTTGAAGGATAAAATTATTGTGGCCTTAGATGTGCCCACCAAAGAAGACGCTTTAGCTATTGTGGAGGAATTAGGCGATTCTGTGGGAGCCTATAAAATAGGTATGCAGCTGTATAACGCCTGCGGCCCCGAAATTTTGCAGGCGGTATACGCGAGAAATGGACAGGTATTCCTGGATTTAAAATTCCACGATATTCCCAATACTGTAGCCTCGGCCAGCCGTACTGTGGCAAAATTAGGTGTGTTTATGTTCAACTTACACGCTTCCGGCGGCTATACCATGATGGCCGAAGCTGCCAAGGCCCTAAAGGAAGAAGCGGCAAAACTGGGGGTGGAAAAACCCCTGCTGATTGCCGTTACAGTGCTTACCAGTATGGGTCAAGAGGAATTAAAAAACGAAGTTGGCGTAGAGCGGGAGATTGGCGCGCAGGTTGTGGCCCTGGCCAAATTAGCTAAGGAGGCGGGGTTAGACGGTGTAGTTGCTTCACCTTTGGAAATTAAAATGATTCGGGAGGCTTGCGGCAGTGATTTCCTGATAGTCACCCCTGGTATTCGTCCCCGGGAAGCCGGCAGCGACGACCAAAAGCGCATTAAAACTCCTGGCGAGGCCGTGTCTGACGGCGCCGACTATTTGGTTATTGGCCGTCCCATTACTAAGGCCCCGGATAGGGCGGCGGCTGTAAAGTCTATTGTGGCTGAGATTGAAGCCAGTGTAAAATAAGTTGCGTTAATGAAATCAGGTAATTTGTGCAACTCTGGTAATTTTGTGTAACATGGAAATTCTGATAATTTGTATAACATGGAAATATTGAAATTATTAAAAATTAAAATTAAGGAGAGTAATCATGGAACAAAAAGAAATTTTACAAATCTTTAAAGATTCTGGAGCTTTATTGGAAGGGCATTTTTTGCTTACCTCCGGCCGCCATTCGGACAAATATATGCAGTGCGCCCAAGTGCTCCGCTTTCCCGATTATACGGAAAAACTCTGTAAAATTATTGCCGACGAGTATAAGGACTCCGGCGTAGAACTGGTAGTAGGTCCTGCTATGGGCGGTATTCTGGTAGCATATGAGGTAGCTCGCCAGCTGGGAGTACCAAACATTTTTGCGGAACGGGAAAATGGTAAAATGACCTTGCGCCGTAACTTTGCCATTGAAAAGGGGCAAAAGGTTTTAGTAGTTGAGGACGTTGTAACCACTGGTGGTTCTGTTTTGGAAGTAATCAATATTGTTAAGGAGCAGGGCGGCGATGTAGTGGGCGCTGGGGTTTTGGTAGACCGGAGCAACGGCGCGGTGGATTTAGGCGTACCGCTTTGTTCCGTTCTGGCCATGGAAGTTGTAAGTTATGAAGCGGATAATTGCCCGCTTTGCCAAAGTGGGGCCGATGCTCCGTATAAACCGGGCAGCCGTAAATAACGCCGTATATAAAGTCCAATAACTGACCAACGGTTATTTTAGTAAATAAAAGCGGTGGCGTAAATAAAACAGAAAAAACCCGCACCTGACTATTCAGTGGCGGGTTTTTATGGTATAGTGTAAAAAAGTCTGTTATTGAATGGTGCTGGTATTATGCATAAGGTGGAAGCAAAGACAATTTTATCCGGGAAAAACGGCCTGAATATTTACCGTGGCTGCACCCACGGCTGTATTTACTGTGACGCCCGCAGCGACTGTTATGGTATGGAGCATCCCTTTGAGGATATTGCGGTGAAAGCAAATGCTCCGGTTTTGCTGCGCAAAGCCTTGGGGAGCAAACGGCGGCTCTGTATGGTGGGAACCGGGGCCATGTCCGACCCCTATTTACCGGCGGAGGCGGAATTGGAGCTGACCAAAGAGTGCTTAGAAATCATTGCCCAATACGGCTTCGGCGTTACTCTTATTACGAAATCCGATTTAGTGCTGCGGGATTTACCCATACTCAAGGAGATTAACTCCCAGGCTAAAGCTGTGGTGCAGATGACCCTTACCACCTTTGATGATGAACTGTGCCGCAAAATAGAGCCCCAGGCGCCTGTAACCTCCCGCCGGTTTGAGGTGTTGGAAATATTGCGGGATAATGGTATTCCCACAGTGGTATGGCTGTGCCCGATTTTGCCGTTTATTAACGATACGGCAGCCAACATCAGGGGTATTTTAGATTATTGCCTTAAAGCCCAGGTTTATGGCGTTATTTGTTTTGGCATGGGGCTTACTCTCCGCTCTGGCAACCGGGAATATTTTTATAACCGGTTAGACGCCTTATTCCCAGGTCTGAAGGAACGATATATCAGTCTATATGGCGATAAGTATGAAATTGTCAGTCCTAAACACAGCTATCTCATGTCCCTATTTACGGATACCTGCCGCGCCAATGGCTTGGTTTGCGATAATAACGCTATATTTGCCTATTTAAACGCTTTACCCAATATGTCGGAGCCTGTTTTATTCCCCGAATACTAAAATCTCCAGCTAGCCTGGGGTATAGCTTTGGCAAGCCTCCCCTGAAGGGGAGTGGGCGAGGGTACTACTAAATTAAAAAACCATGTCAGCAGTCTGACATGGTTTTCTTAGCTTTCTCCTTACTTTGCCGCAAAATTAACGTAACCACCCTATAAGGTATTAGCAATCTGAACTTTCCGGATAACAGTGTTTTAAAGCAATGCGCTTAACATTTAGCTCTAAATCCGCCAGCTTGCCAGCTAGCTCTGTGGGGCTGAGCTTCATATCGCTTTTAATCCAGTCTAAAATAACGCCGCAAATGCCGTGGGCCAGGAATGAAGCGTGAAATTCTCGGTTAGACTCCGCCAACAGCTCTTCTGTGTCTAGTTGGGCAATATTGGCCCTAAAAATTTTCCTCGTTACATTATAGAGGGTCTGCTGAAAAATTTCCTCCTGGCTCCGTATGGTATTCATATAAAAGTGTTTATCAGCCCACATTATTTCCAGCATGGCCTGTAGACGCTCATGCCAGTTGTTTAAATTAATGCCGTTAGTTAGGGGGGAGAAGGTCTCGTTACTGTAAACCCAGTTAAGTATTTCATACTTGTCCACAAAGTGGTAATAAAAGGTTTGGCGGTTAAGGCCGCAATGAGTTGTGATATCAGTAACGGTAATCTTCTCGAAATTTCTCGTTCGGCCCAGTTCCTTGAGGGCTTGTACCAAGGCTTTTTTGGTAAGGCTGGCCTCAGACATGGCACAACCTCCTTTTCTCAGTTTTTTTCCGTGTATTTGAGAATCAGCGCTAAGAACTCTTTACCATAGCGCGCCAATTTCACCTCGCCAATTCCGGAAATTTGCAGCATTTCCTGTTCCGTGCCAGGCCGGCGCAAGCACATTTCCTTTAAGGTTCTGTCGGAGAAAACAATGTAAGGCGGTATGCCGTTTTCTTGGGCAATCCCATACCGCAGTTGGCGTAACTCCTCAAATAAATGCTGATCCGCCAAAGTAAAGGAGCCCTCTGCCAGGATTGACCCTTTTTCAGCTTGTTCCCTGCGGGGTTTGGGTTTATAATCCTCGGCAATTTTCATCATAACCACTTCTGTACCGTCAAGGAGGGAAGGGGCCTTGGCCGCCAGCTTAACCAGGGGATAATCGCCCTCGCTAATTTTTAAATATTCTTGAAAGATTAGAAAGTCCATAATTTGGCGCAGACGTGGAACTTTTAATTCCTTTAAAGCGCCATAAAAGGGGTTATCGTCCAAATGAAATTTTAGGATGCGGGCGTTTTTGCTGCCCCTTAGGGCGTCAATTATTAGGGTTATGCCATAGCGGCCATTGCAGCTTTGGACACAGCCGGCGATTTTTTGGGCCACGCTGGTGATATCGGTATCAATAAACTTAGTCAGGCAATTACCGCAGTTGCCGCAGTAGTTGTGGCCGTATTCGCCAAAATACGCCAATATATAGCCGCGCAAACATTCGTTGGTTTGGCAGTAAAAGGTCATCCTTTTTAGCCGCTCCCTGTCCCTCTCCTTAACAATCGCCCTTTCTTGGGGGGATAATTCGCTATTGGCATTGTCATTATCCAGAAAAAACTGGTTGGTTATTACGTCCTGACCGCTGTAAAATAGCAGGCAGCGGGCATTTTCTCCATCCCTGCCCGCCCGCCCCGCTTCCTGGTAATAGCTC
>DXZC01000113.1 GCA_019415505.1 Peptococcaceae bacterium
GTTAGTATTAGGCGGTTTAGGGGCTATCTCCCTTTTTGTCGCCGCTTTGGGCATTACCAACACCATGATTATGTCAATTTATGAGCGCACCAGGGAAATTGGGGTTATGAAGGTACTAGGCTGCCGCCTCAGGGATATTCGCTTAATGTTTCTCTTAGAAGCCGGCGGTATCGGCTTTCTTGGCGGCGTTGTGGGCATAATTTTTAGCTACATACTTTCCTTTATTGTCAACACTGTGGCTGGTTCCATGAATGGCGTTAATCTGGTCATGAAAATATCTATCATACCATTCTGGTTGGTATTGTTGGGTATGGGCTTTGCCGTTGGCGTTGGTCTAATTGCCGGTTTTTCGCCAGCTAACCGCGCTGTGAAAATTAGTCCTTTATCCGCTATCAGACAAGATTAAGCTGAGTCTCTAGGGTTAGGAACATTTGTCACACCGCAAGGGGTATTTTTCCATTGAATTTCAAAAATAGTAATCGTAAAAGTAATCGCAGTTTATATGAACAAAAATTAAGCAAGGAGGAAGGGTCAAAAAGCTCTTCCTCTCTTTCCCATAATGGCGGTGTTATAAGACCTAACTCAGACTTGGCGGCTCACCGGGAGGGTTCATCTCCTCAAACCAGCGCTTTTTCTGGGACAAGCCAGGCTAGGAAAGAGAGGCCCCAGGGTGGGTCCTCAGCCTCTCGTGTCAGGTCCAACGGTAACAGAACTCGATACGCCAATAAAGCGGAGCGGCGCCGGGCGCGACGGCGGAAAACTATACTAAAGGCCATAGCTTTAGTTTGCCTTATCTTAATTATTTGTGGCGTAACTTATGGGGTCTACCGTCTGGTTGGGGAGCCACAAACCAGGTCCCAGGGTGATTCTCCGGTTGCCGGGTCGGCGGTTGATTCCGGGCCCCTCCATGGTTACTTTGTTTTAGGTAGCGAGAAGGGCTTCCTAATCACAAATGACGAGGAAGAGCCTATAGCTCTGAATGGCGGTACCTTAGATAGGGGCGGGGTGGTTATGGCCCCCCTCTCCGGCGTTGCTGAAACATTATCCTTAGAAGTAGAGAAAAGCGGCGATTCTTATACCATTACCAGGGGAGATAAAACTTTAAGCGTTGTGCCGGAGCAAAGTGAAGCCCAATTAGGAGAGAAAAGTGTCACCTTATCATACGCTCCTTTCTACCAAGGTGAGGAACTCTATGTTCCCGTCCAGGCTGTTAGCGAAAGCCTGGGCTTAAAAGCTGAATATACTGAGGAAACCTACCGCCTGGATGTCTACTCCCCTGAGGGCTTAACGCCTAAACCGCGCGCTGATTTTCTCACGGATAAGGATGTTTATGCGCCGGGGGAAAAAATATCTTACGCGATAGCTGCCGGCGGGAATAAGCCTCATTCTATAGTGGCTTGGCAGTGGGAAAATAAACAGGAACGCTATTTTTCCGCTGGTAAGGAAACTGTTGTCCTAAAGGTTAAGGATTATCAGGGCAACTGGTCTGAGCCAATCAGCAAGGAAATTACCATTGCCGGGGACGCTTATGTGCCGGCTGAAAGAACCCCGGTGCTCATGTACCATTATCTCGTAGATAATGACGCCGAAGTGTCTGTTGGCGGTAAGGAATACAATAATGCCGCTGTGATGTCAGTAAATCAATTTAAACGGCAGATGGAATATATTAAAAATAACGGTTACCAGACTATTTATGTGTCGGAATTTCTTAGCTATTTAAGCCATGGTACTCTACCGCCCCCCAAAAGCGTAGTGGTGATTTTTGATGACGGCTACGAAAATAATTATACTTTAGCATATCCTATTCTCAAAGACTTGGGACTAAAAGCCAATATAGCGGTAATTTTTAAGAATTCAATTAAAAAAAGCGATGATCCTAATTACCAGGAAACTATTACACCGCGCCTCACTATGTCTGAAATTGAGGAAATGCAGGCAAGCGGCGTTTTTGAGATAGGCTCCCATTCCTATGCCGGCCACAGTCCAGAAGATAAATACGAGGCCAAAGAGGGTTATTACCTCGCGCAGCCCGCTTATAATAAGGAACTATGCCGGCAAGAAACAGAGGCTGAATTTGAAAACAGACTAGAGGACGATGCTTTTAAGGCCAAGGAAATCTTGCGCCAACGCCTGGGGGTGGAAAATCCCTTCTTTGTTTATCCTTACGGTCGCATTAGCGATATGCTGATTAAAAAAATCAAAAATAGCGGTTTTACCTCCGGCTTTATTATCGGTGAAGCCTATGCCCAGGCTAATACCGACCTTTATAAGATTCCCCGCTTTACTATAAAGACCAATACCACAGATACAGAATTTGCCTCTATAATTTCTGGCCAGGGACTTTTGCCGCCGCCAGCCCCCAAGCCGCCAGCGCCTACAACGCCAGAGCCCACAGAGTAACATAAAGATAATAAGCAAGAATGATAAAAAAACCCTTGCCAAACGCTAAAAGATTTGTTATAATAATTCGGTAGCCCGCCTAGGGCAAGTTTATTTAGTAAGGAGGTGTCAACATGGCGGTATGTCAGATTTGCGGTAAAACAACCCACACCGGAATGAAAGTCAGTCACTCCCATATTCGCACCAAAAGAGTTTGGAAACCCAATCTTCAAAAAGTTAGAGTAGTGGTCGATGGCACCCCTAAAAGACTTTATGTATGCACCAGATGCCTGCGCTCCAATAAAGTTCAGCGCGCCATCTAAAAAAGCCTTTCCAGGCCCTATACGCGAAAAAAATGCCGGTTCCTTGTGTACTATGGAGTACGTGAGGAAACGGCATTTTATTTTTTTATTATCTGAAAAAATAATACCCCGGCTTTTACTGTTTTACAGTTATTGCCGGGGTTTTTTCAGCTCTTATTTTTCAGTTTTTCCGCCATTTTGCCGCAGTTGTTTTTTGGCTACAGACATCATCAATTTAATACGGTTTATTTGGTTTGATTCACTGGCGCCAGGGTCGTAGTCCACAGCTACTACATTGCTTTCCGGGTGCTGGCGCTTTAATTCCTTTAAGGCGCCCCTGCCGGTGATATGATTGGGTAAACAGGCAAAGGGCTGCATACATACGATATTATTGACGCCCTGGTCAATCAGTTCCAGCATTTCTCCGGTAAGGTACCAACCCTCGCCAGCTTGATTACCCAGGGACACCACTTTTTTGGCCGCCGCCGCGGTGTCATCAATATAGCTGGGTGGGGAGAATCTCGCGCTGTTGGCCAGGGCCTGGCGCAAGGGTTTTCTAGTCCATTCCAACAGTGAAATAATTAAACTAGCGCCTTTAGCTGTTTTTAAACTGCCGTCAAGATATTTGGCCTTATATTTACTGTTAAAGGCGCAATAAAGCAAGAAGTTTAACAAGGAGGGTATTACCGCTTCACCGCCTTCTTTTTCAATCAGCTCCACGATGTGGTTATTAGCATCGGGGGAAAAATTGACTAGTATTTCCCCAACCAAGCCAACCCGGGGTTTTTGGACGTCTAAGAGGGGTATTTCATCAAATTCCTTAATCATTTGCTTCATGTCCTTTTTAAACTGGCGAAAGCTGCCTTTGGCCGCAGTTTCTTCACCCCTGGCCACCCATTTATCGTATAGGGCCTGAACTGAACCGGGCTCCTTCTCATAGGGGCGTACCCGGTAGAGTACCTTCATTAAAGCATCGCCGTAATTTAAGCCAATGACCAAGTGTTTGAGTAATTTAAGCGACCATTTCATCCCCGGATGCTTTTCCAGCTTTTGGGCGGATATGGCAATCACTGGTATCTGCTCCATGCCGGCGTCCTTTAAGGCTTTTCTTATTAAGGAAACATAATTGGTGGCCCGGCATTGGCCGCCAGTTTGAGTCATGAGCAGGGATACGTTATTTAAATCATATTTTCCGCTTTTTAAGGCGCTGATCATCTGGCCGGTTGTGAGAATACAGGGGTAACAGGCGTCGTTATGTACATATTTCAAGCCTTCTTCTACGTCGTCGCTACTTACCTCCTGTAATATCTCCAGGTTATAGCCGTTAGCCGCCATAGCGCTGGTGAGGAATTGAAAGTGAATAGGCGACATTTGCGGCGCAAGAATAGTATGCTTGGCCCGCATTTTTTTGGTAAATAAGGCCCGTTTTACGGCCTTTGGGGGCGCTATTGGGGCGGCAGCTTGCTGCTTTTTCTCCTCAATGGTAACTTTCAAGGAGCGTATGCGTATTTTAGCTGCGCCCAGGTTATCGCCTTCGTCAATTTTTATAGTGGTATAGATTTTATTTTTCCGCTCCAGTATCTCCGCTACCTGGTCGCTGGTCACAGCGTCCAGGCCGCAGCCAAAGGAGGTAAGCTGAATCAGGTCCAAATTATCTTGGGTGGCCACAAAGGAAGCGGCGGCATAAAGCCGGGAATGATAGGCCCACTGATCCCTAACCCGCAAGGGGCGTTCCACTGGGGCCAAATGGGCTACGCTATCCTCAGTGAGTACAGCCATTGACTGGCTAAGTACAATATTGGGCAACCCATGGTTAATTTCTGGGTCAATATGGTAAGGGCGGCCAGCCAGTACCACGCCGTGAATATTGTGTTCCTTAATATATTCAAGAGCTTCAGCGCCCTTTTTCTGCATATCGTCGCGAAAGCGGTCCAGCTCCTCAAAGGCTTTATCAGCGGCGGCGGCTATTTCCTCTTGGGAGATGCTGTAATCACTCCGCTGTTTAAAGGTATTGTAGATGCTGGCCACAAACTTTTCTTTATTATTCAGAGTTACATAGGGCCTGATATATTGAATGTCCTTTTCCCGCAGTTCTTCCACGTTATTTTTGATAACATCGGGATACCCGCTAACAACGGGACAGTTAAAGTTATTGTCACTAGCGGTGAATTCCTTGGTTTCATAGACCACGGAAGGATAAAAAATGGTCTTTATCCCTTGGCGAATCAAGGCTGTAATGTGACCGTGGGCCAGCTTGGCCGGATAGCAAACCGCCTCAGAGGGTATGCTTTCCATACCCAACTCAAAAACGCTTTTGTCGCTTTTGGGGGAGAGAGCTACCGAAAAACCCAGTTCGCTAAAAAAGGTATGCCACAAGGGGTAATTCTCGTACATATTGAGCACTCTGGGAATACCGATAATCCCTCTAGGAGCATCCTCAGGTTTGAGGGGTTTATAGGCGAAGAGCCGCTTGTATTTATAATCGTAAAGATTAGGCAGGTCGTTCTTTTTCCGTTCCAGGCCCGCTCCCCGTTCACAGCGATTGCCGGAGATAAAGCTGCGGCCGTCTTGGAATTCCATTACCGTTAACAAACAGTTATTGGGGCATTTGTTACAGTGGCGGAAGGATTTAGTATAGCTAAAGGCTTCTAGCTCGTCAAGGTCAATGACCGTGCTTTTTTGGCCGGGGGTGTGGCGTTCCTGGGCTATGATAGCCGCGCCAAAGGCTCCCATCAGGCCGGCAATATCCGGGCGGACAATTTCCCGGCCGGTTTCCTTTTCAAAGGCTCGGAGCACGGCTTCGTTATAAAAGGTGCCCCCTTGAGCTAAAATCTTTTTGCCGAATTCCTCCGGCCGCCGTATTTTAATCACCTTATATAGGGCGTTCCTGATAACGGAGTAGGAGAGGCCGGCGGAAATATCGTTTACCGTGGCCCCTTCTTTTTGGGCCTGTTTAACCTTGGAATTCATAAATACAGTGCAGCGGTTGCCTAAATCCATGGGCTTGCGGGACTCCATGGCCGCGGCGGCAAATTCACTCACCGACATATCCAGGCTTTTGGCGAAGGTCTCAATAAAGGAGCCGCACCCTGAGGAACAGGCCTCGTTTAAGATAATGCTCTCTATTATGCCGTCATGGACTCTAATGGCCTTCATATCCTGGCCGCCAATGTCCAGGATAAACTCCACCCCCGGCAGGAATTGCTCAGCCGCTTTATAGTGGCTCATGGTTTCAACCTCGCCAATATCCGCCTTTAAGGCGGCCTTGACTAAATCCTCGCCGTAACCCGTTACCACTGTGTTGCCAATGGTTACGTTAGGTGGCAGTTTAGTATAAATATCCTTGAGGATTTCTACGCACAAGTCCACTGGCTCGCCTTTATTGCCAGCGTAATAGGAATATAATATATTTCTCTGCTCGTCAATGAGAACTGCTTTGGAGGTTGTGGAACCGGCGTCAATGCCCAAATAAACTTCACCCTGGGCTTCGGCCAGAGAAGCCCTGGCAGCTTTAGCTTGGGCGTGACGTTGGCGAAAGCTGGCTAAATCCGCCTCTGAAGCAAACAGCGGCTCTAAGCCGCCGCCGGCGGCAATGTCGCTAACATTGATTTTCTCCAGGCGCTCCGCGATTTGAGATAACTCTTCGGGTTTAATCTCCGCTTCCTCCCGTAGGGATAGAGCACAACCCAAAGCAACGTAATAGTGGGCGTTATCCGGTAATATCGCTGTTTCATCGGTTAAATTCAGGGTTTCAATAAAGGCCTGGCGGAGTTGGGGCAGAAAATGAAGGGGCCCCCCTAAAAAGGCCACATGGCCCCGGATAGGTTTGCCGCAAGCTAGGCCTGTAATAGTTTGATTTACTACAGCCTGAAAAATGGAAGCGGCAATATCTTCTTTAGCCGCACCCTGGTTAATTAAGGGTTGTATATCTGTTTTGGCAAATACGCCGCAGCGGGAGGCTATGGGATAGATGACCTTGTGC
>DXZC01000114.1 GCA_019415505.1 Peptococcaceae bacterium
TGGGCTCGGAGATGTGTATAAGAGACAGATTTAGAGAATATCCTATATAAAGGCTGAGAAGAAGAAAGTAGAAAAAATATAGGGCCGCAGAGAGGGAACGCCAGCGGCTGTAAGCGTTCCTGGTCACTGTTTTTTTGAAGTGCGCTTTGGAGCCGCAGCGTTGAAGAGAGTAGGCGTTGCCGTAAACCTGCGTTAAGGGCTTGAGAAGCGGCCTTAATGGGCCGCAAATCAGAGTGGAACCACGGCTGACCCCTGTCTCTGAACAGGGTGCAGCCTATTTTTTTGGAGGTAATTATGTTTGAGAGGGCAAAGGGTGATATCCGAGCGGTGATGGCCAGGGACCCGGCGGCAAAATCCGCCTGGGAGGTTTTTTGGTGTTCTCCCGGCTTACATGCTATTTGGGGCCACCGCTTGGCCCACTGGTTTTTCAGACATCACAGAACTATATTAGCCCGTTGGATTGCCCACCTAAACCGCTTTATGACTGGGGTGGAAATTCACCCTGGGGCTGAAATTTCCGAGGGGTTTTTTATTGACCACGGCATGGGCATTGTGATTGGGGAAACCACGGTCATAGGGGAGAATGTTACCCTCTACAAGGGTGTGGTTTTAGGCGGCACCGGTAAGGAGGAGGGCAAGCGGCATCCCACCATTGGCCATAATGTGGTGATAAGCTCCAACGCCATTGTTTTGGGTTCCATTACTATTGGCAATAATGTGAAAATCGGCGCCGGCTCCGTAGTTCTCAACGATGTGCCGGATAACTGCACTGTGGTGGGGGTACCCGGCAGGATTGTGATTAAAGAGGGAGAAAAAGTCAACTACAGCGATTGCGTGGAGGACGGTGGCTGCGCTGACCCGGTTTTTGAAAAGTTAGACGAATTGACCCAGCGTATACAGGAATTGGAGAAGCAAATTAAAGCAAAGGAGAATAAACATGGCAGTGAAGATTTATAACACCCTGCATAACCGCAAAGAGGAATTTGTGCCTATTGAGCCCGGCAAGGTAAAGATGTACGTTTGCGGACCAACTACCTATAATTATATCCATTTAGGCAACGCCCGGCCTATAGTGGCGTTTGACGTTATGCGGCGTTACTTTAGTTACCGGGGCTATGATGTTACCTATGTGCAAAATTTCACCGATGTTGACGATAAAATTATCAACCGGGCCCAAGAGGAAAAGCTGGACCCCAAGGAATTGGCGGAAAAATACATTGCCGCTTATTTTGAGGACGCCGGGCGCTTAGGCGTTAAGGCAGCGGACTATCATCCCAGAGTAACAGGGCACATGGACGATATAATTAAAATGGTGCAGGGCATTATAGATAACGGCTTGGCCTATGAAGCCAATGGCGACGTATACTACGAGGTGCGCAAGTTTAAGGACTATGGCAAGCTTTCCGGCCGCTCCCTAGATGAAATGCAGGCTGGCGCACGCATTGCCGTGGGGGAACAAAAGCGGGACCCCTTGGATTTTGCCCTTTGGAAAGCCGCGAAGCCTGGTGAGCCGGCATGGGATAGTCCCTGGGGCCAGGGGCGGCCTGGTTGGCATATAGAGTGCTCCGCCATGTCCTCAAAGTATTTGGGTAAAACCTTTGATATTCACGGCGGCGGCGCGGATTTAATCTTCCCCCACCATGAAAATGAAATAGCCCAGAGCGAGGGGTGCAATGGTTGCCAATCGGTAAATTACTGGGTTCACAACGGTTTTATCACCATTAATTCGGAAAAAATGTCTAAATCTTTGGGTAATTTTTTCCTGTTGCGGGATATTTTGGATAAGTTCCCCGGCCCAGTGGTGCGCTTTTATTTGATGTCCACCCACTACCGCAGTCCCTTGGATTTTGACGACCAAAAGCTGGCTGCCGCGGAAAAATCCTTGGCCCGGATTTGGAATACCCACCGCAATGTGGCGGAAAAAATTGACCTTTTGGATAAAAACTCCAATCTTGACCACGATGGAGCGGCGGCGGTAAAACTACCGGCGGCTGTGGTTCAAACCAGGGATAAGTTTATTGCCGCTATGGACGACGATTTTAATACTTCCCTGGCCTTGGCTGCGATTTTTGACCTCTGCCGGGAGGTTAATTCCTTGCTTAACACCGCTGATTTTCAGGGTGGCCCCGACACTGTAAAGGCCCTTCAGGAGGTATTGGACTTTTTTGCCGAATTAAATGAGGTAATGAATGTACTGGTGCCGGAGGACGGGGACAAAGACGACCTCAGCGATGAATTGCTCAATATTATCATGGCCATTCGCACCAAGGCTAGGGCTGCCAAGGACTGGGCCACTGCCGATTATATCCGGGACGAATTAAAAGCCATAGGCATTGCCATAGAGGACACGCCTAATGGCCCCCGGTGGAAAAAGGAGAATTAACCTATGACTTGGAGCGAGGCTATTTCCTTGCCTGCCCTTACTCTGGCTTATATTGGCGATGGCGTGTATGAATTGGCAGTGCGGCGTTATCTCCTCTCCAAGGGGGTACGCAAGCCTGACCAATTGCATAACGACGCCGTTACCTTTGTGAAGGCCACCTTCCAAAGTAGGTTTTACCATGTGGTTTTACCGCATCTAACCCCAGGGGAGGCGGCAGTCTTAAAGCGGGGTCGCAACTCTAAATCCGGTCACCAGCCCAAGAATACCGATGTTTGCGATTACCGCAGGGCCACTGCTGTAGAAGCCTTGGTTGGCGCCTTGTATTTAGGCGGTTGTGAGGAGCGCCTCACTGAAATTTGGTCTCTGCTGTACGAATTTATGGAACAGGAGGGTAAGGTGGGATATGAATGTTAAAATTTTAGCCCATACCCCTAATCCGGATAATCTGGTAGCCGCCGCTGGGCGGGTCTGCAATTCCCCTCTGGGGGGCGAGGATTTACTGGCCAATTTACCGGCCAGGGAAGCCGAAAGCATGGTGCAAACCTTGATTTCCGTCGGCCACTTGTCTCCCCTGGAGCATATTACCTTTACCTTTGCCATTGACGGGGTCAGCCGGGCTTTGTCTCACCAATTAGTCCGGCACCGGGTTGGGGTTTCCTTTTCCCAGAAAAGCCAGCGCTTTGTGAAGGCTGGCGGCGTGGACCCCGGCTTCGTCACACCCCCTAGTATCGCCCAAAAACCGGCTTTAGCGGCCAAATATTCCCAAGCCTGCGCCAGCCTTTTGGAGGTATACAACGAGCTGAGTCAGGAGGCGCCCCAGGAGGACGCCCGCTATATCTTACCCAACGCCACTGAGACTAATCTGGTGGTGACCATGAATGCCCGGAGTTTGCTGCACTTTTTTGAACTGCGCTGCTGCCGCCGGGCCCAATGGGAAATTCGGGCCTTAGCTGAGGAAATTCTCGCTCAGGTGCGGGAAATTTCCCCCCTCATTTTTGATAACGCCGGACCAACCTGCCGTACCATTGGCATATGCTTTGAGGACAAGTATAGCTGTGGACGCTGTAAAGATGTGAGGAGCCGTCTATGAATGAATATATTCCCGGCCGCAACGGAGTTTTGGAAGCTCTGCGGGCAGGCCGCAGCATTAATAAAATATTTATGGCCGAGGGCAAGCTGGAGGGCACGGCTAAACAGGTTTTGGTCCTGGCCAAGGCCAAGGCAGTGCCGGTGGTTTTCGTGCCCCGTCATAAGTTGGCGGCAATGTACGAGGGCAACCACCAGGGGGTAATAGCCGAGGCTGCCAGCCAAAGCTACGCCACAGTAGAGGATATCCTGGCTAAGGCCAGGTCAAAGGGTGAGGATCCCTTTGTGCTCCTGTTGGCGGAAATTGAAAGCCCCCAGAATTTAGGGGCCATTATGCGGACAGCGGAAATTGCCGGTGTGCACGGCATAATTATTCCCAAAAACAACAGTGTGGGCTTAAATGCCACTGTGGCCAAGGTTTCTGCTGGCGCGACCGAGTATATGCCGGTGGCTAGGGTGACGAACCTTAATCAAACTGTCAAGACCTTGCAAGCCGAGGGCCTTTGGGTTTATGGGGCTGACATGGGCGGTTCTGTTCTCTGGGAACAGGAGATGCGTGGCCCTCTGGCTTTGGTAATTGGCGGCGAGGATCGAGGTATACCCCGTTTGCTGCTGGAAAATTGCGATTTTCGTGTGGCCATACCCATGCGGGGACAAATTTCCTCCCTCAACGCCTCGGCCGCTGCCGCGGTTATGATTTACGAGGTGGTGCGGCAACGAGGACTTTAACCTTTTAGTCCTTGGTTAGCTGCTGCTGTTATGGGGCCGGTTATTAGCCTTGGCGGTCTAGAGCCTGGCAGGTGGAAGAAAAGCGAGATAGAGCAAACAGGTTGGCAGGTCGCTGCCGGCCTGTTTTTTTATTGCTTGGCAGGCTTTGGGTGCAGTTATCAAGAGCGGAGTTGTTAAACAAGTAGGCGGCTGTCAGCCTGTTTGCCATTGTGAGGCCGATGACGGGTAAAGCAATAGTGAGACGTGGGTTAGTCTCCTTAATCTCGTTAAGCAGGGGGATTAGGGCCCCATAAATATTTTAAGCTTGAGAGGCGGTGAGATGATTTAAAGGGGAAATTATTAGGAAACTTGCTGAAATATCAGACGGGGCAAGAATTGTATTAAATGAGGTCAACGGCTAATGAAACAAGAAAAGATACGACAAGTTATTTAACCCTCAAGCAGGTTAAAAATAAGGAGGTATAAATATGTTAAAAGTAACAATCGACCTTAAAAAGACGCCTAAGTCCGGCTTTATCGCTGATACCCAAAGTGCAGCGGAGGTAACATTTGACCTTAAAAAGATGCCTAAGCCCGTCCTAGATTGCTTTATCGCCGATACCCTAAGGGCTGCGGAAAGATACTACGAAGACCCTGAAAACCGGAAAAAGTACGAGGAATGGCAGAAGAAAAAGAACCCTAACGATTGAAGCTTGTTCTGATAATACAGCGACAAAGTCTATGGAAGACGTGCCAGAAATAGAGCAGAAAACATTATTTCTCTGATGATGTAGCCGAAGCTATAGTTAGATATTATACTAAAAAGTAATGCTAAGAAATAAAAGCCAAGAGTTCATTGCTTTGGCGAAATAGCTAAGCTGGCCAAGCTTAATTTCAGTAATTTGGTTTGTTGCTTAGTGTAATTATTTGGCGGAACTGGCCCTGTGTGGTTTACTCTTAGGGGTTAAGTCTGGGTTGTGTCTACCTACTTAGTGTTGTGCCTGGGAAGGTGGGTATATGTCAGGATTTACCTGTTCCAGTAGGATTATTTGTACTTTTCTTAAACCGCATTATCTGTAACGGGAGTTTTCTTCTAGCGCGAAGTCGGTTTTCGCCTTATCGTCCGGTTGCTTAGGCTTTAACTGGAGATAGCCTTTTGTTCCCTAATCCCCATAGCTTTTAAGAGCGCTATGTTTATTTTCTGGCATAGTGGCTTGAACCCCCGCTGTTCAGGAATTAGGGCAACCGGGGCCATTTATATTAATGTAAGCTGCTGTACGCTATCTGATTGCGCCGGGCGGCTCACTCCCCTAACCGCAGACCCGGTTGAAGCCGCACTAAAAAAGCCTTTCGCTATAGCGAAAGGCTTTTATGATAATTGTATTAAGACTTACTCAGCGGCAACGTCTTCCTTGATATAAAGAACATCTACGGGGCAAGCTTTTACGCAGATGCCGCAAGCAATACATTTGCTGGGGGTATCCTTTTTCGCGGAGCGTACCATAACGCCGGAGGGACATTCTTCAACGCATTTACCGCAATTTACGCATTTTTTCTTGTCTATTACATAGACGCCTTTTTTGTTCTGGCTAATGGCGTTTTCTTCACAAACCTTGGCGCATTTGCCGCACTGGGTGCAAACAAAGGTTTTAAAAGCGCCCTTTTTATTAAAGCCGATTTGTACGCAGGAAAGAGCTTCGCTCATTTCTTTATAAAAGGCTTCGGAGCAGGCGTTAACACAAGCAAGACATGCTCTACATTCGTCTTTGTTCTGTACCGCTAATTTTTTCATGAGGCAATCTCCTTTCACTTTTCAAAAGTGGTTATATCTCTAACTGATTATATTTTAGCATAGTTGAATTTATTGTCAAAGGATTTTAGGAAACTGGTAAAAAAATTGTCATAATCCCTGTTTTTTAGTACATTTTTGCTGGAATTACAGAACCGTTCTTACTGATTAAGGTGCGTATATGTCAAGATTTACCTGGTTTGACAGGTTTATGGCTTATGGCAATTATGTGGTGAAATTGCTCCTGACGGACTTAGCAAATAAGGGATTAAGCTTGGTTTTTTACTTTGCCTCTTTTGCTTTTTTTCTGAAAGTGCGTATATACTAAGACTCACCTGTTTACCGTAGGTTTGTTGCTTAGTGTAATTATTTGGTGGAACTGTCCCTGTGTAGTTTACTCTTAGGGGTTAAGTCTGGGTTGTGTCTACCTACTTAGTGTTGTGCCTGGGAAGGTGGGTATATGTCAGGATTTACCTGTTCAGGTAGGTTTGCACTTATGGCAATTATGTGGTGAAATTGCTCCCTTTGGGAGTTAGTGTACTAGTGCCTAAGACTGGGCTTTTACCTTTAGAAGTCCTGGGCGGCTTTTAGTATAGAATTTTCTTTGGACATAATTCTACTGAAATAAGTATTGACAAATCTGTATCTACTGTATATCTGTCTCTTATACACA
>DXZC01000115.1 GCA_019415505.1 Peptococcaceae bacterium
TATATATCTTTAATAAAAATTGCCATTTACTCTTACCCGCTAAAAATTCATGCTTGCAGTTGTTTAACTATTTCTGCCTTAAAATTGCCGGTTATCACACCTTTTTCCGTAATAATCCCCGCTATGAGCTCGTGGGGAGTTACGTCAAAAGCTGGATTGACCACCGGCACATTGCGGGGCGCTGTAAAGACGCCACCCAAGGACCGCACTTCATCACCATTACGCTCTTCTATTATAATATCTTTTCCTGTGGCTGTGGTCAAGTCAAAAGTTGAAAGTGGCGCCGCGATATAAAATGGTATTTGATGGTATTTCGCCAAAACCGCCACGCCGTAAGTGCCGATTTTATTGGCAGCGTCACCATTAGCGGCGATTCTGTCCGCCCCGGTCACTACCATATTAATCTTCTTATTGGCCATTAAAGATGCGGCCATATTATCACAAATTAAGGTAACCGGTATATTGGCTGCCAACATCTCATAGGCCGTAAGCCTAGCTCCCTGGAGCAGAGGGCGGGTTTCGTCAGCGTAAACCATAGCAACCTTGCCCTGGCGGTGTCCTTCTTCTATGATACCTAAAGCTGTGCCCACCCCGGCGGTAGCCAAGGAACCCGCGTTACAATGGGTGAGTATTCTGCCCTGGTTTGGTATGAGCTCCGCTCCCAATCGGGAGATAGCCAAACAACGCTGCATATCGTCGTTTTCTATCTCTCTGGCCCGCTGGAGCAGGCGGTTAGGAGCCTCTGCGGGAAGCGACCTTTGCCAAACCTGACGCATTTCTCCTAAGGCCCAAAATAAGTTTACCGCTGTTGGTCTGGTAGAGGCAATAGCTTCTTCAGCTTGCGCCATATAACTAAGAAAATCGCCCTCGCTTTGGTCATATTGTTCCGCCGCCAGCACCAGAGCGTAGGCTCCAGCTACACTTATGGCTGGCGCTCCCCGCACACCCAAAGTAGCTATCATAGCGCAAACATCGGCAACAGTAGAGCAAGCAACTACCGCCACCGTCTGGGGCAGCTTACGTTGATCCAATAAATAAAGACAATGGTTTTTCCACTCAATATGTTTCATAACTTTTTCTTCTTTTTTTAATAATTACATCTTAGCAGCAGTGTCACTACAATGGCATTGGGCCTCTGTGGGCATTTTGCTCAAAGCCTTTAAGAGTAGGGATTTTATATTAGCGGAGTTAGCGGCCATAGTTTCTAAAACCTCAGCGTGAGTAAGGTGAGTTTCACTTACTCCGGCGGCATAGTTGGTAACCATAGCAATGGTGCTATAGCAAAGTCCCAATTCTCTGGCCAGAGAAATCTCCGGATAAGCGGTCATGCCCACTAAGTCGCCGCCCATATGACGGTACATTTTAATTTCCGCTGGAGTTTCAAAACGGGGACCTTCAGTACAAACATAGACGCCGCCGTTGTGAGAACTCAACCCCAGATCTGAAGCCGAGCTGCTGAGAATTTCCCTAAACTCCGGACAGTAAGGCTCGGTCATATCAGTGTGGACAACTCCCATTTCCCCACCGTCAAAAAAAGTACACTGGCGGGCTTTGGTAAACTCTAAATATTGGGTGGGAAAAACAAAATTACCAGGAGCCATGTCTATATTCATGGAGCCAACTGCCGCTGTAGCTAAAATTCCCGTAGCCCCCAGCTCTTTAAGTCCCCAGATATTGGCCCGGTAATTTATCATATGGGGCGGCACGGAATGGCCTTTACCGTGGCGGTTCATAAAGATAACCTCAACTCCCTGGTAATTACCTGCCACTGCCGTAATTGTACCATAGGGCGTAGCGGAAATTACTTCATGAACGTCACCTAAAATACTGGGATCATATACACCTGTGCCGCCGATTATTGCTATTTTACTCATTACTATCCTCTCCTTCCTCTACTTTGGGAGCAAATAATGCTTGACCAAAGGCCTCAGCATCAAAATCCTGCAAATCGTCTATGCCTTCACCCACGCCGACATAGAAAACAGGAATTGCCATTTCATCTATTATACCGGCAATAATACCGCCTTTGGCGGTACCGTCTATTTTGGTTAAAATAACGCCGGTAATATCCACAATCTCATTAAAAGACTTAGCCTGACTGATGGCATTTTGCCCGGTAGAAGCGTCCAGCACCAATAGAGACTCCAACGGCGCTTCCGGCAACTCCCTTTCTAATATGCGCTTAATTTTACCTAGTTCAGCCATGAGGTTCTTTTTATTCTGTAAGCGTCCGGCGGTATCAATCAAAAGGATATCAGCCTGACGGCTTTTAGCTGCCTGAATACCGTCGAATACCACTGCGCCGGGGTCGGCGCCCTCGCCGTGGCGCACAATATCCACCTGGGCCCGGTCAGCCCAGAGGGATAACTGCTCAGCGGCGGCGGCCCTAAATGTATCAGCAGCGCAAAGCAATACTTTATAGCCTTGGTTTTTAAAGCGAGCGGCCATTTTTCCTATTGAGGTGGTTTTACCTACCCCGTTTACGCCGGTAACTAAAATTACTTGTAAAACGCCGGGGACCGGCTTGAATTCACCCTGTCCCTGCCGGAGTATTGCGCAGATTTCCTCGGATAACGCTTGTTGTAAAGCCTGGGGCTCCTTTATCTTCTCCACTTTGACCCGTTGGCGCAGGTTAGCCATGATATCCATAACAGTGGCTATACCCATATCCGCTTCAATAAGGGCCTCTTCCAATTCGTCAAACATATCCTCGTCAATTTTACTACCGGTGAGAACCGCTGTAATCTTACTGCCTAAACCGCCTCTGGTCTTACCCAGGCCGGATTTTAATCTTTCAAATAATCCCATATTTTACTCCTTTATTGCTTCTGCCAGACGCACCGAAACCGTGCGGGAAACGCCCTCCTCCGCCATGGTGATACCGTAAAGCTCTCCGGCGGCTTCCATAGTCCCCTGCCGGTGAGTAATCACCAAGAATTGGCTATTTATACCGTATTCCTGTAGATATGAGCCAAACTTATTGACATTAACGTCGTCTAAAGCTGCATCTATTTCATCTAACACATAGAAGGGACTAGAACGAACCTTGAGAATGGCAAACACCAGGGCAATGCCTGAAAGCGCCAACTCGCCGCCGGATAACAAGCTATGGTGCTGCAACCGTTTACCCGGTGGCTGCACCACTACTTCTACCCCGGTTTCCAAAGGATCGTTGGCGTCGGTGAGGCACAACTCGCCATAACCGCCCCGGAAAAAGGCGGGGAAAGTTTCCTGAAAGCTCTGATTTATTTGTGTAAAGGTCGCCATAAAACGCTGGGTAATAATCTCGTCCATGCGGTTTACTACTTCCTCTAAGCCGGACTTAGCCTCTATAACATCATTACGCTGTTTAGTCAGAAACTCGTAACGCTCGTTAACGGTTTTAAATTCCTCTATAGCCCCAATATTAACGGTCCCCAAAGTAGATATTTGCCGCTTTAAGGTTGCTATTCTTTCCCGTTTTTCCTTTTTTGTCAAGTCGTCCCGTTGATAGGGCAAAGCGTCAGCCAAGATCAGATGGTACTCCTCACTGAGACGCTCAACGGCTTGTTCCTCCTCTACCTTAAGGCGCTCCTGCTTTAGAGCCAGCTTATACTTTTGCTCTTTTAACTCATTTTCCCGCCGCCGGGCCGCCTTTAGCTCCTGCTCCAGAATTTCCACCTGAGAGTTAAGATTATCTTTCGCACCTCGCTGTTGGTCTAAATCCTCGGAAAAACCGGCCAATTCCTTATTTTTACCCATTATCTGCTCTTGGGCTTCTGCCACCGATGTCTGAACCTCAATAATTATTGCCTCGGTTTTGGCCAGTTCCGCGTTTTTTGCGGCCAGTAGGCTTTCTAAGTCAACGGCCTCCTGCTCCAAACGCGCCAGGGTTGCGGCGCTATTATCCAATTTAGCCTTTTGCTCTGTATAAGCAATGCGCAGTTCCGTGTATTTATCACGCTCCGCGTCATCACTGACCTTAGCGCTTTTTAATTCACTTTCCCGCGCTTCTATAGCGCTTTTTAGTTCATCTTCTTTGGCTGTGGCTACTGCTACAGACTGCTTTAGCTCTGTTATTGCCGTTTCAGCCTCCTGCCTCTGCCTAAAGATGTTTTCCTCGTCCCCTGTCAAACTTTGAAGTTCTTTGTAGTATACTTCTCGGCGGGCGTCAATTTTTTTTATTTCCCCGTCAAAAGATGACTTCTCTCTGGTTAATTCCTCCCGCTGGTGATCCAAGTTATCCAACTGTTTTTTTAGGTGCTCCCGCTTTTCCGCAACTGCGCTAATAGCCTCGTTAAGGTCTTTTTCTTCATTAGCGATAGTCAAGGTGCGCCGGCGCAACTCTTCCATTTCAGTTTGGCGCTGGAGAAAACTATTCTTTTTCACCTCGCGGCTACCGCCGCTTACAGCGCCGCCACTGTTTACAATATCACCTTCTAAAGAAACAAAGCGAAAGCTGCCCCTTGTTTTGCGAGCTACTTTAATTGCCGCAGCTAAATCCTTAAATAACAGGGTATTGCCTAAAAGATATTCGGCCACCGGCTTTAAGCGCAAGGGTAAAGTGACAAAATCCGCCGCCACTCCCACAAAGGCCGGATTTCCAGTAATATCCTGAGGTAACTGGGAGCGCTCCTTAATGCGGAGCATATCTAAAGGCAAAAATGTGGCAATGCCTTTTCTCTGGCGTTTCAAAAAATCTACCGCCGCGGCGGCGTCTTCACCGGTTTCAGCCACCAAGTTTTGGAGGCTGCTCCCTAAAACCGCCTCCACAGCCACGGCATATTCTTTATCCACCTTGATAAGCTCAGCTACAACCCCAATGATACCGGATAACTTACCCTGGGACTTTTCTGTCAAAATTGCTTTAACGCCAGGATAAAACCCTTCCCGCTTAAATATCAGCTCTTCTAATACCTTGAGCCGCGCTTCACTGCGGGAAAGTTCCATTTTTAAGGACAAAATCGCCTCACGCTTAGTATTAATATTAACTTTTTCAGCGCTCAACTCATCCCGGTATTTCTGTTTCCTCTGATTTATCTCCGTTTCCCTACTCAGCAATTCATCCAGAAAGTTATTTATCTCCCCAATTCGGCTATTTAAAATAGTTTCTTCCTCAGCATAACGCTGCCGCTTTTCCTCTATGGACCCTAAACGCGAGTCCAAAGATTCCAGGGTTTGTTCCCAGGTTAAAATCTGGTTTTGCTGACTAGTTTTTTCCTGATTCAGGGCAAGAGCCTCGGTTCGTAAGGTCTCTATAGCCAACTCAGCCTGGGCCACCCCTTCCTCATCGGAAAGGCGTTGGGCTTTTAGAGCATTAACCCTTGCCGCCAAGGTATCGGTTTTCTCAGCTAATTCCCGGTAGACTATTTTTTCCGCTGCCACATTTTCCTTAGCTGTCTGGGACTTAGAGGCAGTAGCGTCTATTTCCCCCTGCAGCAGCTGCAATGTATCTTTGTAACCCAAAATTCGGCTTTCCTGGGACTTAACTTCCCCCTCCGCAGCTTGTATTTCACTGTTCAAGTTGTAAAATCTCTGTTGTTCGCTGCCAAAGGCGTCTTCCAGTTCTAGCAGGGCTGCCTTATTCTCAGCCAGGGCCGCCTCGCCGGTTAGTATCTCAACCTGTATCTTTTCATAATCAGTTTCAACAGCTAAAACCTGTTCCTCTAATTTACCCAGCTTAGCCTGGACTTCCAGGGCTGTTTCTGCCAAAATACCGATGGATAACTCGTCCTCCTCTTTTTTATAGGAGAGGTATTTTTGGGCGTTTTGGGAATCCTGTTCTAAGGGCTCCAAGCGACTGGCTATTTCTGTCATAATATCGCTCAGACGCAAAAGGTTGTCGTCTGCCGCGGTAATTTTACGCAGGGCCTCCTTTTTCCGTTCCCGATATTTGACTATACCGGCGGTTTCCTCCACCATAGCCCGGCGTTCTTCAGGCTTGGCCTCTACTATTTGGCTAATCCGCCCTTGACCAATTACAGAATAACCGTCATTGCCTATGCCCGTATCGGCAAAGAGGCGTTGAATATCTTTTAAACGGCAGTTTTTACCATTAATCAGGTACTCCCCATCGCCAGAGCGATAAAGCCGCCTAGTAACCTTTATTTCCGTATAGTCTAAGTCCAGGGCATGGTCGCTGTTATCCAATACCAAGCTTACCTCCGCCAAACCGAGAGGCTTTCTCTTTTTGGTGCCGTTAAAAATAACGTCCTCCATTTTATGGCCCCGCAGATTTTTTATTCTCTGCTCCCCCAAGACCCATTTAATGGCCTCGACAATATTACTCTTACCAGAACCGTTAGGCCCGACGATAGCGGAAATACCCTTTTCCAGGTCTATTGAAGTTTTATCGGCAAAGGATTTAAATCCTTGCAATTCCAAAGTTTTTAAATACACGTTTTGCTCCAGAAATTATTTTCATTAAGATAGCGATCTAAAAAGTCAAATTCTGAAAGTGTGGCAACGCACCGCTTACTATCACTGTCCCCAGTGGTTAAAACAGTTATAGAGCCGGGCTCCAACCCCTTACCGCTTACTTTTATACGGCGGTTTTTTCGCAAGCTCAGCATATTTTCCCCTTTTTTACCAAAAAGAAACGGCCATTTATTCCCTGGCA
>DXZC01000116.1 GCA_019415505.1 Peptococcaceae bacterium
CCCCCTCCATCATCTTGTAAATCGCAGGCTTATCTTCCTCATAGACTAAATCCATGGTATTTTCACCCAGCAAGTCCTCTGGCGTTAAATCATAGAATTCACATAAGGCGTTATTGACGTAAAGTAGGGAGTAATCCGGAGCTGAACGCTCCACTAGCTCCGTCATGTTTTCCATAATGGAGTCGTACTGCTCTTTCCGCAGTTCCAAATTGCGAATTGTTTTTTGCTGTTCCTCAATTATCTCCTTGGCCTGAGCCAAGCTGGATAAATCATCTACATTATAGAGCTTTTTCTGTTTTTCCATGCCGCACTCCTCCTCTATGCTTAAAAACATTGTAGAACAATCAAAGCTTTTTGTCCAGATACCCACAAAAAAAAGCCCTCTTTTTAAGAGAGCTTTTCACAAACAATTAATTTAATTAAGCCTATCAATCCCAGTAAGGTGGGAGCTTAATGATAAGCAGGGTCTAAGAACTTAGTTAACAAGCTTTTACCATCGGGAAAGAGCAAATTTTGCGCCTTGGCCGACGCCTCACAGTGGACAAAGGACTCACTGGGCTGATGGTAGCGGCTATCAAAAATCATAAAGGGAATGGGTTCCCGGCTGTGGGTACGAATCTCTAAGGGTGTGGCATGGTCTGGCATTACCATAATACGGTAATCTTCGCCTAAAGTCTTTACCGCCTCAATAATAGGGGGTATAGTATCCTGGTCAATGCGCTCAATAGCGCTGATTTTTTTGTCCAGCTTACCCTGGTGGCCGCTTTCGTCCGGCGCCTCCACATGGACAAAGACAAATTCGCCGCCGCCTTTAAGATAAGCTGCCGCTATATCCCCTTTGCCGTGGAAATCCGTCTCAACGCCGCCGGTGGCGGCAGCTAAATAGAGTATATCCATTTTAGCGCTAATGCCAATACCGCGAATTAAATCAACGCCGCTAACCACGCCGCCCTTTAAACCATAGCGCTCCTGGAAGGAGGGAAGCTCGGCTTTAACTCCAGGACCCCATAACCAAAGGGCGTTAGCAGGCTTCTCACCTTTAGCCACCTTATCCTTATTGTAAGGATGCTCCTTTAAAATGGCGTGGGCTTTTTTCATAAAGTTAACCGCTTGTTCCCTACCGCTACCCTGGGGCAGCTTATCCCCTATTCTGGCGTCCATAATCTCATGGGCGGGGTTAAACTCCGTATCCATAGGCCCGCCATGCCAGCGCAGTATATTGCGGAAGGAAACGCTGGGGAATATTTCCATAACATCATCGTTCAGGGCCTTTTGCACATCGGCAATTAAGAGATGGGCCGCGTCTGTAGAAATTTCCCCGCCGCTGTAATCCAGCAGGATTTTATCCTCAAAGCTAGCCCCTTCCTCGCTGAGGGTAACTAAATTAGCCCGCAAAGTCATATCCTCTGGGCCTATCTCCACCCCGGCGGAAATGGCTTCCAAAGAGGAACGGCCCTTATAAAATTGGCTGGGAGGATAACCTAAAACCGAAAGGTTAGCCACATCGGAACCGGGAGAAAATTCCTCAGGCACTGTTTGACAAAGGCCGGTGATACCGCCGCCAGCCATAGCGTTAATATGGGGCTTATTAGCCACAGCCATGGGAGTTTTGCCATTTAAGGACTCAATAGGCCAGTCGGCCATACCGTCAGCTAGAATCACAATATATTTCATGATGCTTCCTCATTTCTGTTATTATTTATATCTATTAATATAGTATAACGAAAAAACCCCGGACTGACAAGGGGAAATTAATAACGCCAGGGAAACACAATTTTGCTTATAAATAGTCTTTACCAGCAATTATAGCTAAGGATAGCAGAAGCCCGCCGCCAAGTAAAGGCGGTTAGCCACGAAAAAGTTGCTTAACAAATATAAAATTTACCACTGACAAGTGGAAAAAAATGAGATATAATGTTTATCATAAAGTTTTAGGAAACCTAAATCCCTA
Organism: Peptococcaceae bacterium; assembly: GCA_019415505.1. GTDB lineage: Bacteria > Bacillota > Dehalobacteriia > UBA7702 > UBA7702 > Cryptoclostridium. Next base: position 1,952 of record DXZC01000116.1, read on the forward strand.
TACCCGTTGGGGTATTCGATGATAAAAGGAGGAAGCAAAATGCTGGAAATCAGAACCCATGGCCGTGGTGGTCAGGGAGTGGTTACTTACGTTGATATTCTGGCCCAGGCTGGTCTCAACGCGGGCTTCCAAGTGCAGACCCTACCATTTTTCGGCGTGGAAAGAAGGGGCGCCTCTATCAGAGCTTTAGTCCGCCTCAGCCAGGAGGAAATTAAAAAGCGCTCCCAGTGCTATAACCCGGATATCTTGGTCTTGTTTAACGACAACCAACTGGCTGAAGCCAAAACCATAGGTAACTGCGAAAATGCCGTTGTAGTCTTTAACAGCCCCCACCAAGAACACCAGGAGTCCCACTACTGGGTAGTGGATGCCGAGGCCATTGCCTATGAACACGGCCTGACCCACGGCGACGATGTGTTTATCAATATTGTAATGGCCGGCGCGTTAGCCAAGGTTGTAAATTTAGCTCCCAACGACTTAACTGAAGCTATTAAAACCATTCGGGGCGTGGGTGATGAGGACCCCAACCTAAAAGCGGCGTTAAAGGCTTATGAAACAGTTGTGGAAGTAGGAGGTGGCAACTGATGTTACATAAAAAACGGGAGGAATTCCCCTCTTACTATGCACTCTCTGTTCCCCAGGAGGGCGCAGGGGGCAAAACAGGCTCCTGGCGGCATTTACGGCCTGTATTAAACCAGGAAAAATGCACCGAATGCTGCTTCTGTTATATTTATTGCCCAGAAGGGGTTATCTCCAAAACCCAGACTATTGATTATAATTATTGTAAAGGCTGCGGCATCTGCGCTGAGGAGTGCCCCGCCGCAGCTATTACCATGGTAAAGGAGGCGGAATAAATGTCAGACAAGCTTTTAACAACCGGCAACGGCGCCGCCGCCTTAGCAGTAACCCAGGCTAAAGTAGATTTTGTGGCCGCTTACCCTATTACCCCCCAAACCTCTGTAGCGGAAAAACTTTCGGAATACATTGCCCAAGGCCAGCTGGACGCCGGCTATTTGGCCGTGGAATCAGAGCATAGCGCATTAGCCTCAGTGGCTTCAGCCAGTATGTGCGGAGCCAGGGTATTTACAGCTACCTCCTCTCAGGGGCTGCTCTATATGCACGAAATAATTCACTATGTAGCCGGCGGTCGGCTGCCGGTAGTTATGGTAAACGTCAACCGGGCGGTATGCCCGCCCTGGTCCCTCTATGTAGACCATCATGACGCTCTCTCCCAGCGGGACACCGGCTGGATGCAATTTTATTGCAGCAATACCCAAGAGATTTATGACACAATTCTCCAAGCCTATTATATAGCGGAAAATATTCATCTCCCGGTTATGGTCAATTATGACGGATTTCTGCTCTCCCATTCTATGATGGCTATTACCCCCAATTCCCAAGCCCAGGTCGATGAATTTTTACCTCCCCTCAAAGTGGAATGGAGCTTAGCGCCGGAACATGGGGTCGCTACCTTTGGCAACGTAACTCCCACAGAGGAATATACCCCCTACCGCCAGGATTTACAGGCCGCTATGGATAAAGCCGATGCTGTAATCAAAGAGGCGGCGGATAAATATGAAAAAATAACCGGCCGCAATCACGGTTATTCCATCAGCAACTATCAAACAGAGGACGCGGAATACTTTCTTATTTCCATGGGCTCAATGGCCAAAGAGATGGAAATGGCAGTAGATATACTCAGGGCCGAAGGCTTAAAGGCTGGCGCCATACGGATTCGCGCGTTCCGCCCCTTTCCCGCCCGGGAGATTGCGGCGGTTCTGCCCCCAGGGTCTAAGGCCCTGGTTTTCGACAGGGATTACGGCTTTGGAGCCCATAGCGGCATAGTTTGCCAAGAACTAAAAAGCGCCCTGTACGATACAGACAAAGGCGTAAAAATCCAGGGACTCACCTGTGGCTTAGGCGGCGAGGATTTGCCCGCTCAATACTTAGCCCAGTTAGCTAAAGAACAAATTGAAGGGCAGGTGAAAAAATAATGGCAAAAATCAAAGACCTCAGTGATTTTGAATTAGTTAAAGCTGGCTCCGGCGCTTGCGCTGGTTGTCCCTCCACCATTGCCTTGCGCATTGTAGGCAAAGCCCTGGGGGAAAACTCCATAATGTTGATGACTCCCTCTTGCGCTGTGGCCTCCATTGGCTTACTACCCAAAACCTGCTATGACGTTCCGGTACAGAACATCTGCTTTGCCGCGGCAGGTGCGTCAGGAGGCGGGGCTGCCCTAGCCTTGGACGTTCTGGCCCGCAAGGGCAGGATTAAAGATAAACCTACAGTCTTTAATTGGACTGGTGACGGCGGCACCTACGATATTGGCTTCCAGGGTATTTCCGCAGCGGCGGAACGCAACGACGATTATATTCAGTTTTGCTACAATAACGAAGCTTACTCCAACACCGGCGTACAGAGAAGCGGCGCCACCCCCAGATACGCTGTGACTACCAATACGCCCTTGGGCAAGGAAAGCGGCAAGAAAAATATGGCCCTTTTAATGTTGGATCATCAAATTCCCTATGTGGCTACTGCTAGTTTGGCCTATCCAATGGACCTTTACCGCAAAGTAGAAAAGGCCAAGAACATTAAAGGCTTCCGGTACATAGAGATTTTAGCCCCCTGCCATCCCGGTTGGAAGCTGAACCAAAACGAGACTATTCGCTACAGCCGTTTAGCGGTTAAAACCAAGTCCTGGCTGCTTTGGGAAGCGGAAAACGGCAAGGTAGAGTTAAATAATCCCACCAAAAATCTACTTACCGGTAAAGCGGAAGCGGAACCCTTGGAGAGCTATATTAGCGGCCAGGGTCGCTTTAAACATATCATGAAAAGCCCCGATAAAGAGAGCTTTTTACAACAAATAGCCGCGGATAATGAGGCGGGGATTAAACTGCTGCTCCAAAGATTGGCTGATTAATACTGTTTAAATTAGGCTTTGGCCGCAAAGTCCTCAAAAAGCGGACTAACGGCCCCAGGGCCGCAATCAAGCTACCAAAAAAAACGGGTGAAAATCTTTCACCCGTTTTTCACTTTCCCAACGCCTACGCCAAACTTTCCCCATATTTAAAGCCCCTGTATTGATTTATACAGGGGCTTTAAATATGGTGAACCCAGCAATCACCGGCCAGGGCAATAATATCAGCCCCCTTCAAGTCTACCTCCGCTCCGCCCTTACTCCGTCAGCAGACGGATAAGCGTCCCAAGAATATTTCCATTCCCTCAATATATAAAAGCCTAAATCCGCACATAAAGGCCTGATAAAACCATTATTTAGCCTCCCGTTGGATAGGCCAGATCTACAATTCCACTATAATTTCTTGGGGAGGGGAAATTTAGCTTTTATTCCGCATCACAAGTTTCCACAAGGTGGCACCATTTTCCAAAGAGGAAAGTAGTACCCTTGACATAAAACGACCGGAATTTTTACTTATTAGGAATATGCCAAACCCTTGATAAATTAGGATTTTCCGTCAGATACCTGCTATTTCATTTGACACCCTTGCTATTTTATTTTGACACCAATGTAAGAGTAACTCAAAATGTTTATCAAAATCAACCTGTCCGCCATTTATGAAAAAAAGCGTTGTTTCTAAGACCTCTTTATCTTCGCCCTGTAATTTTTTAACAAGTTCCGCTTTAGGCAAAACAAACACTGATTCCTGTTCGCCGGAATGATAATTTTCCCAAAAGTAAATATTCTGTAAGATAAAAAACGCTGCTTTATAGTGGGATAAAAGATTGTTTGCCAACTGCTCTCTGTTGCTGTGAATATAACTGTGACAAAGGGCGTGGTACAAATTATTAAGACTTACTTTTATATAATTCACTTCATCAGCCATTGACCACTTTGGCAAAAAATCCGCAAGCTTGCCATATATATCCTTTGTCGCGTATTTGAGTTGGCAAGATTCCAGCGGATTCCAGTTTACCATACCAATTCTACTGCAAATAAAACCGCATGATTTTTCAAAATCACCCAACTTTTTAATGATATTTCGATATAAGTTCATATCTTTAGTTGTTAAGGTGTCCAGAATAACCATAATATCAATATCGCTGGTCTCCGTTGCTTCGCCTCTTAAATAACTGCCCTGTAATCCTATATAGCAAACTTTTGCGCCGAATCCCGCCAGCAAGGCCTCTTTGAGCCTTTGACAATAATCATTTATTTCCAATATCATTTCTTTCTCCCCAGCCAAACAAATCTCTGGTTAAATATTAATTCATCTCCCACAAAACTATGCTTCTTGTATTATAACTCCTGGTGCGATGCCCTCTGCATCATTTTTCCTAAAGGTAAAAGATTAAAGCTCAAAACCAAATACAATGTTTTCTCCGCTGTACCTTAATTAAGTCCTGCCAGGTAATCCCCTTTAGCAGGTAATTTCCTTTGGCAATTAATCACCAAAGGAAATATCCAGCATACGACCTGTATGCACCAGCTCGCCTTGGGGATCCACGGTTTTTTGCTGCTTAGTGGCCTTAGCCAGGGAAACAGTGGTTATGGAATTATTCTTTAAACAGACCATCACATCGCTGGCCCCGGCAGCAGCGGCCTCCAACGCCGCCACACCGTAACGGGAGGAGAGAATTCTGTCAAAGGGCGCGGGGCTGCCTCCCCGTTG
>DXZC01000117.1 GCA_019415505.1 Peptococcaceae bacterium
TTCTTAGTCTCCATGTAGGAGTAATATTGTTCGTCTGTCATTTGAGAGAAATCCGGCTGCTGTGCTTGTCCGGCAGCGGGCTGATAGGCATAGCCCGTACCGTTCTCCTCTTTTTCGGTTTCAAATAAGTAGCTGTGCTCCGCTTTTAAGGCTTCAAGCTGCCCATCAAGACCTGTAATTTTACCGTCCTCATACTTCACCTCATCAAGATTAAGCAAAGCCTTAACCGCCTTGGCGTTTCTCGCTTTATTGCCAGTGAGGGCCAATTCTAAAGCATTAGAAAATTGCATTTCTTTAATTTGACCGTTAAGGGCCTCGGTATCCTTCTGATACTTAGTCTCTAGGTCCTTAATTTGAGTTTTCAGGGCTTCATTATCGCCGGTACTCTTTTTTAGTTCAGCAATATCCTTGTCCCTCTGGGCCAACTGCTCCCGGAGTCCCTTTACCTCGGTGTTAAGGTCGTCAAATTTAGCCTTGGGCAAAAAGCTGCCGTCATTGGTAACTGCCAATTCAAGGTCTTTACCGTCCTTGGCTTTGCCCTTTAGCGCAGCTGTAACCTGTTGGTGTAATTCTTCTCCTAAAATATCTTTTAAATTGTTCATAAGTGCCTCCTGCTTAGTTTTTATCAGGTGTTACCCGCCACCCCTGCGGTCTTTTAGTTTTACCCCAAAATGCTAAAATGGGCATAATAAAAGCAGACTTTAACTAAAAGTCCGCTTGTTAACGTAATTAAAATTTTTATGTGTTTTCTTTAATTAGAAAACCACTACCGCTGGGATAGTGGTTTAGTCTTTCATCAGGGAGAAACAATAAATTTTTTAAGTTCTCTTATTGTCAAATCTTGAGGCTCTATCTTCTTTTTTCGGCAATATCTGCTTATTTCTCTATAATCATAGTGAACATCATGCCTTGTTAATGGAGCAACAAAACCGCCTGCCCTTTCAGCAACATCATCCAATTCCCGCATTTTTTCCAATTCTTTTTCAGACATATTTCATTCTCCTTTCAGCGAATAAATTTCAAGTAGCTTTTCTGCGGCTCTCTCATCAATGAACATTCTATATGGATGTGGCATACCCAATAATTCTGCACCCAGTGTCTTACTATAGTGTTTAACCAATTCTTTATTTTTAGCATCCATAAATAGAAAACCGCCATATCCCAAGTCTTTAGAATGTTGGGCCGCAATAGCAAAAAGATGACCGCCAACACCATAAAACTCTTTATTTTTTCCAAGATTATGAGGGGCGCTTTCGGCAATGTGCACATAAACCGCTTTATCTCGTGGATAGTCCTCAACTGCAATTAATCCTTGTATCACATCGGAATCAGTGGTTGTCAATTTGTATACCGTGGATTCTTTCAAATCCGCACCGAGCCAATCAAAATTCCAGCCCTTCAATCTGGATAACTCCGGTTTTCGAGCGACACTGTATGTAGTATCAACAAGTTTGCCAGTTTGGGCATTTTCCAAACACGGCGTAAATTTATCCATTTCCATAACGTTACCACCTTGCTTATTCATTATACCACTGTTCCAGTCTTGATTCAACCCCTGCCGCCACTCATCATAAGTCATATCAGCAGGTACATAATAATTATTACCGTCAGCATCACGGGCAATGCGTTCACCTAAATCATCGTCGTCATCAAAATAAGGTACCGTAGTACAGCGGCAATGGGGGTGCATGGGCGGGTAATTGACTCCTACCCTTTCCTCACCTGCCGGATAGCGTTTGCCGTCCTGGCCGCCGCAGAAACTACAAGTTTTACTGTCCAGAGTGCCGAGAAACTCATACTTTTCCACATCAAGCTCCGCATACATATCAGCAGTAGCCTGATTGAGAATAAAACTAGCCTCCGTGCGCGCCAATCGTTGGGCCTTGTAGAGCTGTCCCCCCGGCTTACCCTTACCAAACTCTTGACCTATAGCAGCGTCTCTGAGGGACTTACTCATCTCTTGCACCGACTGGCCACGGATTAACCCTGTAGTCATTACCCGGCTAAGATTGTCCACAAAGCCCTTTTCTATATCCCAAAGGTTTTGGCTATAGGATTTTCCGTCCCAGGGGTACTCTAATAAGGTTTTTATTACCCGGTCCGAGGGTTTGTTAAACTTAGCGCCTACTTTAAAATATTGAAAAGAATCAAAGGCCGTGCGATAATACGCTTCATTATATATATTGGCTAAAGCCGTAGCCGTACCACTTTGCAAGCTATTAAATAGCTTCTCTGAGGCCATTAATATACCGGACTGCATTTGTTCCCAACGCCGCACCCTGGCCCTAACTGAGAGAGCTTGCAGCTCCTGGCGGTGTGTTAATCGGTAGTTGGAATTGCTGGCGTGGTCAATATACCATTTTAAGCTCCGCTGAAACTCCCGGCGCTCATTATTGGTCAGGTATTTTAGGGTGGCAGCGTAAGATAGCTTATTGTCTTTAGCATACTTAACATAAAGTTTGGTAATCTCCTTATCAATATCATTAATTGCATCTAAAAAAGCGCCCTTCATGCGCTTTTCATAATCCAATATCATCTTTTCACAGGCAAGGACCTTTGCTTCCCCCCGTTGCTGCCAATATGTTTTATTCTTCTTGGCCATGGGCTTCACCTATTTTATCGCCGTACTCCTCGGATTCTTCCTGTCCTTCCTTGGCTAGCTGTTCCGCCTCCTGTTCTGCGTCCTCTACCCAGGGGTGATTCTGCAAAATAGTCTTTTCCGAGATTATGCCCACGCTCTGGGCAGCAATACCGGCGGTCTCCTGGTCGTTTACTATGGCATTGCGAATATATATTTGCTGCACCGGAGTATCCTCAGCCACATTGAGGTGATGAAATATCAAACGCAATAATTGGTTAAAGCCGCTTCTAAACTCTGTTTCTAATAAGCCGGCTTTTATTTCTAAAAGACTATACAAATACTTTAAGGCCACCCCGGAACTGTTGCCGAAATTTTGGGGGTCAGGGTCTACCCCTTGGCCGGAAATAAATATCTGCTTTTTAAGTATGTCCAAGAATTTAACCCTAGCCTCCACGGGAATCTCTATCTGCATGGCCTCTACGCCGCCGCCTGAGGCTGTACCGTCATTTTCAACCTTAATTGCCTTATATCGCTTTAAGTCTGTGAGAAAGGCGTTTAAATCCTCACCGCCATAATTACGCAAAATAAATATGACTTCCTGCACATCGGCTAAGTCATTGGCAAAGCCCGACACCACTAAGTCATACTGGTCTATTAGGTCTTTTATCATCGGTAAATCGCCGCTCTTTAGGCTATTGTTGTAGAAGGGTATAAAAGGTACATAACCCATATCATGGGTCATTGTGTTAGTCTCATAACCCTCTAAAAAGGACATGACAATATCATTTTTGCCCTTACGTTCAAAGAATGAGACCTCTTTATCCGTCCATACCTCGTACCGGGTTATTTCTTCGGCATTATCGTCCCGAATTATATAACTGCGTAATACTGTCTCTAGTTTGCTGTCCAGCTTATCCGAGTACACGGGTACTACTTGGTAGGCAGGGACCTCAGCATACCGAAACAAATTATTATCATCAACCCAGCAATGAAGCCAGGCAACCCCCACATTAGAAGCGCTAATGCATAAATCCTTGGCCACCTTGGCAAAATCTTCACCTAAAATGTCATTAATTCGCATATTTAAGCTGTGATTGCCTGTGTCAAAACCGGGAGCATAAGTAAATAAATACGCTGCTTTCTGATTTACTAACAACTGGTGCCAATTATGGCTTATTCTAAAGTCGCTGTTTCTTAACGGATTAATTTCTTGAGCCGCCTTTTTACGCATATCATCCATATAGGTGTTACGCTTAATGCTGTTGCTGTTGCGATAGTAATCCCAGCCCTCGCGAGACCGCGCCACAAAATTCACATGACCTTCAATATGCTTTTTTATAAACTTTTTGGCCTGTTCTAATTCCATTGCCTTACTCCTATTTCATAACACTAACAGTACCTTGTTCCTCGGTTGCATACCGCAAAGCGTCCATCAAGTGGTTATTTTCGTCCCTTGGTTTATTCAGAGTCCTGCCGCTACTGTCCACTTCGTAAATATAGGCCGATAACTCCACAATGGTGTTGCGGCAGGTGGGGTGAACGAAAATGCGGTAGCTATTTACCCGGTCAATGCCATATCTAATTGAATCTGGTCCTTTTTTAGCCGCTTTAATCCTGGGTATGCCAAGCCGCCGCAATTCAGCGATAGATTTAGGCTCCGCACTATCGGCGATTATGCGCTCTTTACTAAAGCCTTTATCTGTTATCATTGTCGCTATATCCGAGTTGAGCATTTTTGTTTCGTAATGCTCGTCAAAAATATATAACTCCTTAGCCTGTTTATCCTGAACCAGAGCAATAAAGCCAGTAGGGTCATTGGTGTAGCCAAAATCCAAACCAAAAAGCGCCTTAGCGTGGGGACGTTCCTGCAGAATTTTACGAAAATCAAAGGTCTTTTCGCGCCAGTTCTCATAGACCAAGCCTTCAGCTATGCCCCAATTACCCAAACCCTCCACATTATAACGGCGGGGGAACCGTTCACGCATATCGTCAAAAATATCTCTGTCAGCGTCATCTAGCCATTCATTACACTGATAGGTTGTAGTTTTAGCTAATATATTAGGACTTTCCGTATCAAAAAAGCGGCGTTTCAGCCAATGCTCTGCTGACCAGGGATTGAAGGTCAAAGTGAGCTGCTTAAAATAGCCCTGGGGTATATCGCCGCGAATAGACATATCAAGTTTATTAAAGTCGTCCTCTTTCTCTATCTGGAAAGCTTCCTCCACCCATACCCAGCATAAATAGCCGTGAGTGGCCGTTATTGAGGTAATACTTTGGGGATTATCTAAGCCGCGGAACAATATTTTTTGACCTGTTGGTTTATAGGTCATTTCCAGGGGCGACTTAGAGCACTGCCAGAGGTGAGATACTCCCAGACGGTGCATTGCCCACTTTAACTGTGCGTAAGTGCTGTCCTTATGGCCGTTAAAAAAGCGGCGCACTACCAACAAATTAGCCTCCGGGTAACGCATAAGGTTGACGATAAACCACAAAGCAGCCGTGCAGCTCTTTTTACTGCCACGACCGCCTTTCACAACCCGATATCTGCCTTTATACCGCCAAAAATCGCCATAACCACGGCCCACTACTTGGGGTATATTAATCTTCAACACTATCTACTCCCTCAAATATTATGGGTCCTTTTATGTCTATCTGGGATTTATCGGTAAATAAACTGTACCGCTTACCGATAAGCTCCGCAGCCTTTAACCGTTCCTTTTCGTCCGGAGCTTTATCTATGCGCCGAGCCGAGGAACAACCGTTGCCGTCACCTTCTAATACAACTATCTCCGCCTTGGATTCTCCCCGCATTACGGCAGTGAGGTATTGCAACACCTCATCTTGGGAGGCTATCAGCTCTTTCTCCTTGTTCTCCATACGCTTATTAATATATTCCGCAATCCCAGGTTTTCTTAGGTTTTCAAAGCCAATGATTTCAGCCGTTTTCGGAGAGTATCCGGACCTAATGGCTGCCTGAGTAGCATTAAGGTCTATTAAATATTCATCGCAAAAGCGTTTTTGTTTTGCTGTTAAAGCCAACAGGCTCACCACCTTTCGGTTTATAATCTATTTACATTACTCTGGTTGTTACTAATTAAAAAACCTGCTAATACATATATTTAGCAGGTGATTTTTTATAAATTATTTTAAAAAACTTCAGTAAAATCTATTGACATTAGCGTTACGCTATGTTATAATTAAACCATGGAAAGGAGGTAAGGATATGGAAGATGCAGTCGAAATAATAAAGGACTTGCTCGAAATCCTCGTTTTAAGCCTAACAGCCCACCAGCTAGTAAAGCAAACAAGAAAACGAAACAAGTCCAAGAGGAGGCGATAAAGCCTCCTCCCCCTCTGGGGGTACACTAATTATACCATATCCGAAAGCGAAATGAAACAATTACTTTTTATTATTCTCATTGCACTTGTAGTACTCAATATTCTTGACGGCGACTTTACCAATCCGTCCTGGTTAGATTATGTTAAGTGGGTTCTTTTTATTCTCTGCTTTGCACTGCTGGGAAAAGACATTTATGACGAAAAAAGAAGGTGATTTTTTGGAAGCAAAACAAATAAGGCTTTCCCCCAAGAAAAACGGCGCCGGTTATGTAACAAGTTATTCTATAAACCTCGGAACCGCTGAAGTTCGGGAGTGTGGATTTTTCTCCAAAGACGGAACTCCTTTACAGCTGGAAAAACTTATTGACAAAGAGAATAAGCAAATCATTATTAGGTTGGTAGAAACGGAGTCTTAATGGCTCCGTTTTGCATTAAAAAGACACTGCCCATCACAGTGTCTTTTTTTGAAAGGAGGTGCATCAAATGAAAAAGCTTTTATCCACTATCCACGCTATCATAATA
>DXZC01000118.1 GCA_019415505.1 Peptococcaceae bacterium
TGTATAAGAGACAGAATATATATTGAACCATATATAATTAAATATACTAGGGGTTTGTCGAAAAATAGCGAAAAGATATGATTGACAAACCAAAAAATTATGAATATAATATTTTTAGAACAAAAGTTCTTAATATCGAGAGGATCCTACATCACACAAATTATAATGCCCCTAAATAATAAATTCTTTCTAGGAGAAAAAATTGGGGTACAGAATTGTTAAAAAGTTAACAGACTCCGGAGTTGTATTTATCATCTGCGTTATTTAGCTGCGTTATCCGTTTAAGTGGCTGATTTCTCGCAGTTTACACCTCTCTATATATAACAAGCGCCGCTCAACTTATAGACCCTTATTACAGGGACGTGACATAAACTAAATGCGCTTAATATGGTAGGGAGTAATTCAATAGCTTGTCAGGCAGAAAGAGGGAAGAGAATGACTAACCGTCAACTAGTATTTTGTAAAAATTATTTGGCTGGCGCCAGCAAAGAACAGGCGGCTTTAGAGGCAGGTTATTCCCAGAAAAATGCCACCGCCGCCGCCAACCGCCTTTTGCGCGAACCCCAAATTAAGCAATATTTGGAGGAACAGCGGCCTCAATTTACAAAATCTATAGCTGGTAGTGAGGAAATTTTACAGTACCTTACTAATATTTTACGCAGTAATAATAAGGAGGTAACGGTAAGAGATAAAATGAAGGCTGCTGAGTTACTTGGCAAAAACCGTTCTCTTTTTAGTGAGGGTGGCGGTTTGGATAAGGCCTGTGTTGTTTTTCAGGGCGAGAATGAAATAGCAGATTAAAATAATTGTGATATGATTATTGTGATATGATTAATGGAGGATAAATATGAAATGGCAATTAGGTGAGGACTATAAGGAATTAGGCAAAGAAATAGATGATTTAGAGGATGAGGTACGCCATTGTTGGTCCAGGTTGAAATACCCCAGCCGAAGCTATGCCGGGGAGCGGCGTAAATCTAGCGGAGATTCTGTAGGCAGCGGCGTTGCCGCGGCTATAGATATGGAGCAGGAGCTAAACAGAAAAATAGAGGAGTTTAAGGCTCTGCGCTTGGAAATAGAAGCAACTATAGATAGATTAACCTCTTACCAACGCCGTCTTATGCGTATGCGTTATATCCGCGGTTTTACTTGGCAGCAAATAGCTCAACGGCTTTATTGTGATGAAAGCACCTGCCGGCGTATACATAGAAATATATTGCGATCTATGCAATAAATAATTATGCCGCAGCCCTTTGGGAGAAGGGCTGCGGCTTATTTTTTACATGAATTACTTGTGTAAATTCTGTGCCAGAGTTGAATTATTCTCTTGTCTATAGTATAATTTTACCAGATAAATAGAATAGGATAATAATTCTCATTAGGGGAGAAAATTATGAAAAAACAAGTAATGAGTATATTTGCTGCCATGGTACTATGTCTGGGTATTGGCGGCTTTGTTTGCCAAACAGACGGGGCCTTAGCTGATGATGAGGTACTCTTAACAATGCCGGATTACGATAATCCAGCTGAGCTTAGTTCAACCACCGTTACATCTTCGCTTTATTCCTACAATGAAATAGATATGCCGACCAATACCATTACCTTATCCTACAGTGATTTACAAGAAATTGCTAGTTCCGGCTCAGAGGGACTGAGACTAACCGGTAACAACGGCGCTATAATTATGGATAAGAATTATCTTACTTCTCTGCTGAGCCAAACAGGGGAAAATATAACTTTTGCTCTCAGTATCACTGGCAATTCTGTAGCCGTTTCCGCTAAAGCATCGGATGCCCCTATTTATGGGGATGAGGGTATTTGCATAATTGAAGCTCAGTACAGTGGTGGTAATATTTATACCTCAATAGAGGATGCTACCGGTAATAAGGTGGGCAACTCCTGTTATTACAGTGACGGCTCAGTTATGCGTTGGCAGCTGGAGGACTCTGAGACTTATACCTTTGTTAATGACCAGGTCTCATTTTCAGATACCGCTAAACATTGGTCTAATGAATATGTTACTTTTTTAGGTAGTAGAGATGTGGTAAACGGCGTGGGAGCCAATAAATACGAGCCAAACGCCAATCTTACCAGGGGACAATTTATTACCATTTTAGCCAGAGTTTCCCCGGACGCTGTCAGTGATTATACCGCGGAATCTTTTGATGACGTTAAGGAAGGCGATTACTTTTATAACGCTGTTTGCTGGGGTATTGCCAATGAGATAGTCAACGGCCGAAGCGCTGGTAAGTTTGAGCCGAACGCTAAAATCACCCGAGAAGAGATGGCCACTATGTGCTGGCGTTTTGCCAATTACCTGAAATTGGAACTCAAGCCGGTGCGTACCCCCGGTGTGTTTGTTGATGACGCCGCTATTCAAAGCTATGCTAAAGAAGCGGTGCAGCAGAGCTATAACGCCGGCTATATTAACGGCAAGGGGAAAAATGAGTTTGTGCCCCAAGGTAATGCCACAAGAGGTGAAGCCGCTACCATGATTGCCGGGCTCATCAGCTACATTACCGCTTTACCGCACTAAAGTCTAATATCAAGATACTGATGGTAGTTTGCCAAATTTAAGGCCGGGTGTAGCGCCAAATGTATGCCTAAAGCTATGACTTGGCTTAAAACCTCTGTTACTTCGTCAATATCCTTGGGGGTTACGGCAAAATCGCCGTGGCGACCAGCCAGAGATTTACCGATAATATCCGCTGCTGAGTTTTCGTTGAGAATCTCGGCAGCGTTTTTCTCTGCTAGTAGTTCGGTTGTATTATTTAGGGTTTCCCCTAAGATGGCTCCCAGGGACACAACAGTGGGTACGCCAATGGCAATAACCGGTATTCCTATAGCCTCTTGGGTTAAGGCGGCTCTAATATTACCTAAGCCGCCGCCTGGAGTTATACCGGAATCGGTTATTTGTAGTGAGGAGCCTACCCTGGCGACAGAAGCGGCGGCTAAAGCATCTATAGCAATGATTGCCTTAGCCTGAATAGATTCAGCTACTGCTTTGACTGATTCCGCGGCCTCCATGCCGGTTCTGCCCATAACATTGGGGGCAAAGAGCGCCGTATTGCTAAAGCCTTCTTCCATATGTTCTGCCAAATGGATGAAAAGATGTCTGGTAGCCATGGTTAACTCCGTAACTTGGGGTCCTAATGCGTCGGCAGTGATATCAGGGTTACCTAAGCCAACGATGAGAACGGGATTCTCGCCGTCTGGCAAAAGTGATATTAAGGTATCCTTTAACGCCATAGCGCAGCTTTCTCTTAACTGGCTAACCTCTTGGTTATCCAGGGCTTCGCTATTCACACTGAGATGGGGAGCGTCGACTGTTATGTAGGAACCCTGGGGTCTACCCAAGGCGGCAGAGCCTTCTTGATTTAAAATGGTAATTTCTGTTATTTTTAAGTTCTCTAAATCCTTGATTTTCTCAGAGACGCCGGGAATTTCCTTGTTTTCCTCTCCTCTTAACAGGGCGTGAGCTTCAGCGGCTAAATCAATATTAATATTAAGTTTTTCATAGAAGTCAAATTTTAACATTTTTTTCCAATTTCCTAAATTTTTTTTTAAATTTTTTTAAAAAAACCATTCAAATACTTGCATTTTCATGTTACAATAGGTTATTATATATGAGAAGAGCAATTAGTCAAAAAATTGGCGGCAGAAGTTTGCTCCTCTTTACATGTTAGAGGTTCAATATTCCGCCGCCGTTCAAGGTGAAAGATGAGTGTAGAGAAAATCATCTTTCGGAGATGACTGTTGCCATCTCGAAGGGAGAGATAACTTCATTGCCCTTCGGGGGATATGAAGCGCAATGAGCTTTCCTTAGTATTTTGTCCGGATTAAAAGGAATTATGCCTTTAATCCAGAAATTATTATACTATATATTTCGACAAATTTTTCAGTGAAAGCAATAAAATGAGTAATTTGCGTATCATAGCAGGTAAAAACAAGGGAAAAAAAATAAAGACCCTGCCTGGTTTCGCCACGAGACCTACCTTGGATAAGGTGCGGGGGGCTATTTTTAACGCCTTGTATGATGTTTCCGATATAAGTGTGTTGGATATGTTTGGCGGCAGTGGCGCTATGGCTTTGGAGGCCCTTTCCCGGGGCGCTCGCTATTGCGTAATTATAGATAGTAGTAAAACCGCTATAAATATTATTCAGGAAAACATCGAAGCATTGGGTTATTGTGACTATGTGGAACTGCGTTGTAATGATTTTAGACAAGCCCTGCGGGCGGATGAAAAGTTTGATTTGATTTTTTTAGACCCACCATATGGACAGGGGCTTTTAGTAGAAAGCCTTAAACTCGTTGCAGAAAAATCATTACTTAACTCTTCCGGAATTATAGTGGCGGAGACCTCTGCCCAACAACCAGAGTGCGGTGACTTCCCCGGTTTTTGTCTGATAAAAGAGAAACAATACGGAGCAGCAAAAATTTTATATTATAGATTCGATGAGGAGTAAGAGTATGGAAATTTTAAAATACGTTGATCAGTTAGAAGAAATTGTAGATACCGCCGCAAAAGTTCCCCTTACTGGTAAGGTAATGGTGAACGTTGATGAAATTTTTGAAGTAATCGACTTAATTCGTGATAACCTTCCTCAAGAATTAAAAGAAGCGCAATATGCTCTCTTGGAAAAGGACCGCATTATACAAGAGGCTCAAACAAAAGCTAAACAGGAATTGGAAAGTGCCCGGCGGGAAGCTAGGGAAATGGTATCAGAGCATGAGATTGTGCGCCATGCCCAAGCTGAAGCCGATGCTTTGCTGGAAAGAAGCCGTCAGAACGCCTTAGAGGTTCGGGAAGGCGCCAGAAGCTATGCCAACGATATTTTATACCAGATAGAAAACAATCTGGATAAAGCTTTATATACAGTAAAGAAAAGTAGGGATGAGATTCGGGTTACTGGTAAAAAGACTTCAGCTTCTTCCATCTCTTATGCTGAAGACGACGAATAAGCCAGACCAAAAATATTAAAGCTACAGGTAGTATAAGGCCGTATATTCCCACAATGCTACTGTTTTCTGGTGGAACCATAGTTGTGTTTAAATTTATTACATTTTCCTCTATGGGAACTAGGAGACTTAGGCAGAAAGATAATATTCCTTGGGCTATTTTGTAGAAAAAATAGAATTTCAAGGAAAGGTCTGTACCCTTTATTTGAGTAGCAATTTGACAAAGAGTGGAAATTCCGCCAAATGCCAGGATAAAACAAATGGTGGAGAATTTTATAGTGACTGATTGATTCATCGCGGCGGCGTACTTTGTGCCCGCCGTGATTTCTGTTATGCCCTGTATCAGCCCTAAGGTTACTTCTGGCTCTACGCCTAGCCAGGATAATATATAGGCAATTATGGTATCTATTGCCCAAAAATGAATAACAGCCAGAAAAATAAAGAACACTATAATTAAACCGCCTATTAGGCCGATGGTTCTTAACCCCTGAAAAACTGCTTCACTTAGTCCCTGGCCTAGGGGCGTGGTATCCTTGTTTTGCAGTCTGTGCATTTCTGCCTTAAAGCTAATAGTAGGTACAGGGTCTTTAGGGCGGCAAAGTAAGAGTATGGCGGTGCCTAATAGTAAATTAGAGCCATAGTGTACTAAGGCTAGGTAAACGCCTAAATCGCTGCGACAGAGGAAAGAGGCAGCCACTACCGAAAAAATAAATAGGGGACTGACATTGGCGGTAAAGGGCAGCAATAGGTCGGCGCTGCGCTTATCAATAGTTTTGGCCTTATGCAAAGCCGCTATGGAGGTACTGCTAACTGGCGCGCCAGTGGAATAGCCTGTGGCAATAACAAAAGCAACTTCACCGGGAAGATTAAAGAGTTTGCGGGTCAATGGCTGTAATAAAGAACCGAATAAGGTAATACCGCCATAGGTGAAACACAGATTATTGAGAATAAAAAAGGGTAACAAAGCTGGGAGAACTGAAGTTAACCAGATATCTATAGCGTTTTTGGTTGCGGTTAGTATTAATTCGGGCTCTGCCAAAAAGAAAGCCAAACATAAAAGAGTGAGTAGGGCGCGAAAAATGTTCATTATCTCTCCTATTATTGTTTGAATTTATGTCATTGATGACAAAAAATAGTATTTGTTAATTGTGGAAATATTTAGTAAAATAATAAGGTATGGTTAATATTCATATTGAATATTAGTTGGCGCAAAAGTTTTAATTTAATATTATATAAGATAAA
>DXZC01000119.1 GCA_019415505.1 Peptococcaceae bacterium
AAATAAGCTAGAAATGTTTAAAAAAGACTTAACATTTATAAAATAAAAGTTTTTGGCGGATAAAAAATATTAAAAATATAAAAATAATAGTATCAATTGAATAGCGAAAAGTAGCGTTATTGCTGTGAAATATCTTGGCACAGCGCAGATTATAGATTAAAACACCAGTGTATGGCCTTGGGAGCAGGAGTGCTCCAAGTATTAAATAATTCAGAGCTTTAATCAATGTGATAAAAAGTTCGGTAGTGGCTAGATTGTATATAAGTGGCACGGTTTTTGCATTAAAATATTACGTTGCTTTTGCGGGGACGCAATTGCCGGCTAACAAAAAATGCTTAAATTAAATTAGTAAAAATATGGAGAGGAGTGTATTTATAATGTTTACACAGTATTCTAAATTTCTCACAGATGAGCAAAGAAAAATGGTTCATGAAGCTTCAATGGAGGTTCTTGAAAATACCGGTCTTTTGGTTCATGCCGAATGCGCCAGAGAAATTTTCAAGAAAAATGGTTGCGATGTAGATGCTGAAGGCCATGTAAAAATTCCCCATCAGGTTATTGAAAAGTATATTAAGATGTTCCCCAGCTCCTATACCTTTACCGCTCAGGATCCCCAATTTGATATTACCATTCCCGAACAGGGTCCCTGCGTTGTAACAGCCAGCTCCGCGCCGTTTGTTTTAGACCCCAAAACCAGAAAACAAAGACGTGCTACTTCCGACGATATTGCTAATATCGCTCGCCTTATCAATCAACTTCCCGGTTTTAACGTATTTTCCATTTCTACCTTGGCTGATGATGCTCCCGATGGTCATCTTTCTCTGTACAGATTCTATCCTGCTTTGAAGAACTGCAAAAAACCTGTGCGCAGTAATACTCCGAGATTCTCCGAATTACAGGAAGTCCTGGAGCTTGGTTATACCATTGCCGGTTCCAAGGAAGCCTATATGGAAAGACCCTTCATTAATCACCATTATTGCCCCATCGTTGACCCCTTGGTAATGGACGTTGAATCCACAGAAACCGTTACTTATTTGGCTCAAGAAGGTCTGCCTGTTTATACCACAGCCCCAGTATCCAATGCTGGTATGACTGTTCCCATGAGCAGAATGGGTTCTTTGGTTGTGGGTAATGCGGAATTCTTGGCAATTAACTGCTACTATCAGATGATTCGTGAAGGTATGGAAATTATTTATGCCTTTTTGCCAACTGTTGCGGATATGCGTATGGGTAATTACACCCCTGGCGCCATTGAAACTGGTATTCTTTCCATGGCTCATGCTGAAATGGCTCAATTCTATAATGTGCCCTCCGGCGGTTATATTGGCTTGACTAATTCCCACTGCAATGATGCTCAGAACGGTTATGAGGTTGCCTTTAATACTACTGGCGCCGTTTGCGCTGGTGCTTCCCTTCTCAACATGGGCGGTCTTCTTGATAGCCTCACCACCTTCGACTTTGCTAAAGCCGTTATAGATAATGAAGTTGCTATGAGCTTGAAGTCCATGAAAAAGGGTATACCCTTCGATAAGGAAGATTTTGATGAATCTATGAGGCTTATTGACCAGGTTGGCCCCGGCGGATTGTTCATGGAAGAAGCCCACACCTGTATGAATATGAGAAACGTTGCCTATTTGACAAATCTGGGTTCCAGAGATTTCAGATCTCAGTGGGATGGCAGAGATTTGGAAGCGCGTTGCTATGATTGGCTCAATGAAAATATGGCAGGTGAAAATCCTGTTGCATTCTCCGCTGAGTTGGACAAGAAGATCCACGAGCAATTCCCCAATCTTTGCAAGGGCGACGCTGTTTGGAATTATTAATCTTTAATGCTCCCAGTCGGAGCATTAACCTAAAAACTAAGGCTGCGAACAGTAAAATACTGTTTGCAGCCTTTTTAAGTTAATGGTTTTATCACTAAAATTGCCGTAAAATTTGGCTAAAAACATGGTTAATTTACCGCTGCCAGAAAAAATATTTATGTAGTAATTTTATTAAAAATACTAGCCTATATTCCATGCTCCCGTTAGCAGGGGTAAAGGTCATAAGTCTAGGAAAGTACCAGTTTATGGAGGTATTTCCGGATAATTTTCCATTTGACAAATGTATGATTAAAGGTTATGATTAGATTGTATATTAAGCCTAGTTTTAGAAGCAAATTTGGAGGTAAATTTTCATGGCGCTGATGTTTTTTGACTTTGATGGAGTTTTGGTTGATTCTTTATCAGCTAATTCGGAACAGTTTGTGGCGGCGTGCCACAGCATAGGTATCGACTCTGTCAATTCCAGTGATGATATGTCAAAATTAAGTGAAGGAAATTTTTACCAGGGCTTGCTTGACATGGGTATATCTCAGGAGAAGGTGGATCAAGCCTTGAAAATATATTCTGAAAAAATACAGAGCCCTGATTTTCATTTACCAACCTATGAGCCGGTGTTTGAGCTTTTAAAAAAACTGGCGCAAGAATATCCTCTTTATATTGTAACCTCCAATGTTTCCTTTATGGTGGAACGGGTCATGGGGGAAAACGGGGTGCATAATGTGCGCGATGTCTTAGGCATTGATAAGGAACCCAGTAAAATTAAAAAATTTCAGAAGGTTATGGCCCAATACCCAGGTGAAAAAACCCTTTTTGTCAGCGATACTAAAGGCGATATATTAGAGGCTAAAGAGGCTGATATAGATGTGCGCATAGGGGTTACTTGGGGGTGGCAGAAGCCTTGGATTGTGGCCTCTGGCAACCCGGATTATATTTTCGATGACTTTCAGTGTTTGACAGCTTGGTTTGCCGGTTATTTGAGGGCGACAAAATAACCCAAAAAAGTTAAAAATTCAACCATTAACAAGTCAATTAGGAATTATTAAGTCAATTATAACTTAGCAGATTTTGCTTTAAATATAAATCTTATGGTAAATACCGCTTGTGCTACCATTCCACAGTTATCCAGAGTTGTTTTATTTGGCACGGAAATTGCAATATATTATTATGCTGAAGAAGCGTTTTGAAAATCTTGGCTATTTGTGGCGAGGTTTTGCTAATTCTGGGTTTTGGAGGTGAATAAAGGGTTATTACCGAAGGCGGCTAAAAGGCGATGACAAGAAAGGGCGGTGAGAAGGTGGCTTATAACGGAGATCCCAATGAGGATAAACAGCGTGTTATACAAGAGTATGTGCCTGGTAAACAGGTTACGCTCTTACATGTAATTGCCCAGCCGGTGGATGATGTTTATGATAAGCTGGGATTACCCCATGCTGGAGCCATTGGTATTCTCACCTTAACCCCTGGAGAAACCGCAATTATAGCCGGTGATATAGCTACTAAAGCGGGGGAAGTAAGAATCGGTTTTCTTGACCGTTTTACCGGCGCTTTAACTATTACCGGCGATGTGGCTAGCGTTACAGCATCTTTAAAAGCTGTGAATGAGTATCTGGAGGAGTTTTTAGGTTATTCTCCGGCGCCTTTAACAAAATCATGAAAAAGAGAATTATGGCAGTAGGCCCGGTAGGCACTGGTAAATCCACTTTAATCCAGCGTCTTTACCAGGGCAGTGATGTGAAAAAAACTCAAAGCTTGGAATTTGAAACAAATTCCATCGATACGCCAGGTGAATTCGTGGAAAATCCCTTTTATCACCATTGTTTGTTTGCCACAGCCCTGGAAGCGGATCTCATCGTCTTTTTGCAGGACGCGACAGTGGATCAGATGCTGTTCCCGCCGGGGTTTGCTACGGGTTTTCCCAAGAAATCCATGGGTGTGGTAACTAAGATTGATAAAGAGGGCGCTGATATTGCTAGAGCGATTCGCATTTTGCAAACTTTAGATACAACTGAAGCTGTGTTTATGCCGGTTTCCGCCGTGAGTGGCGAGGGGTTGCCTGAATTGCGTAGCTATATTGAAGAATTTTTTCACAATCAATGAATAATTGGGCAATAATTTAAAATTTAAATATTTAACAACGCACAAATCAAGGAGGTTTAAGAATGAAGCTAAAAGCTAATGTCTACGGCACAGTTTTTTCTTTTAAATCTGTGGCGGAGGTTCTGGCGAAAGCCAACGAAGTAAAAGCCGGCGATACCCTTCAGGGCGTGGCGGCGGAATCGCAGACTGAGAGGGTAGCAGCTAAATTGGTATTGAGCCGTCTTACCTTAGAGGATATTTACGAAAATCCTGTTATACCCTACGAAAAGGACGAGGTTACCCGCATAATTTACGATGATCTTAATAAATCCACCTATAATAAATTTAAAAATTACACCATTGGCGCTATCCGTGAATACGTGCTCTCTCAACCGGAATACGAAGTTCTCAAGTTAGGCCGGGGCATGACCTCTGAAATGATTGCCGCTGTGGCTAAGCTTATGAGTAACATGGACTTGGTTGCCGCCGCCGCTAAGCTGCGGCCTACCAGCCGTTGTAACACCACTATGGGGGTAAAGGGCACCATTGCTTATAGAAATCAGCCTAACCATACAACAGACGATGTTAACGGTATCATGGCCTCTATGAAGGAAGGCTTTACCTATGGCTCCGGCGACGCCGTTATTGGTATTAATCCGGTGGAA
The DNA here is from genome assembly GCA_019415505.1 of Peptococcaceae bacterium. Lineage (GTDB taxonomy): Bacteria > Bacillota > Dehalobacteriia > UBA7702 > UBA7702 > Cryptoclostridium. The sequence continues at coordinate 4,565 of DXZC01000119.1, forward strand.
GATAACCCGGAAAACACCGCTTATCTCTTGAAAACCGCCCATGAATTTATGGATAAATGGGGCATACCCACCCAGGCTTGTGTTTTGGCCCATGTAACCACCCAAATGAAAGCCCAGGAATTGGGCGCTCCCATTGATGTTTTCTTCCAATCTATTGCCGGTACCCAGGCCACTAACGAAGCCTTTGGTATTGACGCCGCGCTGCTGGCTGAAGCCAGAGAGGCAGCCCGCCTGGGCGGTACAAGCCTCGGCCCCAACTTTATGTATTTTGAAACTGGTCAGGGCTCGGAGCTTTCCCTGGAAGCTGACGAAGGCGTGGACGAAATGACCTTGGAAGCTAGAACCTACGGCTTTGGCCGCCACTTCCAACCCTTCATGGTGAACAATGTTTCCGGTTTTATCGGACCTGAAACCATTTACGATGGCCGTGAAGTAGTCCGTGCCGACTTGGAAGACTTGTTCATGGGTAAATTCCATGGCCTGCCAATGGGCATTGCCCCCTGTTATACTAACCATATGAATGCTGACCAAAACGACCAAGAAATGGGTACCATGCTCTGTGCTATGGCTGGTTCCTTCTATTTCATGGGCGTACCTGGCGGCGACGATGTTATGTTAAATTATCAGGATACCAGTTACCATGATGACGCCACCGTCCGTGAAGTTTTGGGCTTGCGTCCCTTGCCTGAATTTGAAAAATGGATGGAAAAAATGGGCTTAATGGAAGACGGCCACCTCACCCCCCTTGCCGGTGACCCGTCTATCTTTGATAAATAATGGAGGTGCATAAAGGTGGCAGATTACAATAACGAAATGGAAAGAAAAATAGTCGAATCCGTTTTAGCGGAATTACGCAAAAGCGGCGGGGCCACCCCCCAGACTACTGTAAGTATAAATACACCCACTGCCGGTTCTAACCCTGTGTTTGATGATGGTGTTATTGAGTTACCGGATATTAGCGTTCCCATGGTTGACAATCCCCATAACCAGTCCTCCCTGGAAGCTATGAAACGGATTACTAACGCCCGCATTGCTTTGGGCCGCTGTGGTACTCGTCAGAAAACCGATCCCTTGATTCGCTTCCTGGCTGACCATGCCGCTGCCAGAGACGCCGTATTCTTGGATGTAAGCGAAGATTTTTTGCGCAACAATAACCTGGAAGTTATCACAACTGAAGCCGCTACCAAGGAACAATTCCTGACCGAGCCCAACCGGGGTACCGTGTTGAGCGTGGACGGCCGCCGTGTTTTACAAAACGTATGTAAAAAGGGTGTGCAGGTACAAATTATTGTAACTGACGGCTTGAGTTCCAGAGCTATTGAGAGAAATATTGAAGATATTATGCCTCCCTTGCTCAACGGCCTGCAAGGTCTTGGGGTTACGGTCGGCACTCCCGTTTTTGTGAAAAACGGCCGCGTGCGTGTTATGGATGATATTGGCATGGAATTAGGTTGCGATGTGGTTGTTAATCTCATTGGCGAAAGACCCGGCTTGGGTACTGCCAGCAGCATGAGCGCCTACCTCATTTACAAACCTACCAAGGATACTGTAGAAGCTGACAGAACCTTGATTTCCAATATATATAAGGGCGGTACTCCGCCGGTAGAAGCTGGCGCCCAATTAGTA
>DXZC01000012.1 GCA_019415505.1 Peptococcaceae bacterium
TTTATCTATACCATTAATCATTGCAACGGTGTACGGCAAATTACGTTGTTCCCATACCGGGACTCTGGGCCAATGGCCCAGACCCATTTACCATTGTTACGTTATACGGCAAGTTGCGCTATATTCATAATGTTTATCTATACCATTAATCATTGCAACGGTGTACGGCAAATTACGTTGTTCCCATGCCGGGACTCTGGGCCAATGGCCCAGACCCGTTTACCATTGCAACGGTGTAGAAAAAAAATACGTTACACCCATTGCACCTATAAGTTTAATTTTATATTGCCAATTATTGCTTTTATGCAATAGCAGGTTAAGCTGTAGCCATTGACTTTTGCTGAAACTTTAGTGCAAGTACCTGGGAAATTGGCCCGAAACTGTTTGACGTTGCTACGGTGTGCGGTAAGTTATGAGGTAAGCTATGCACCCATTGTCGCCTTAGGGAAAACTACCATTAATAATTAAGTAATAAGCTTTAATAAGCATTATTGAAAAATTTAATAAAAGTTAAGTAAAATTTAAAAACCCCGCATTTAGGATAATAAAACGCGGGGCTTAGCTTTTTGATTAGGCGGCGAAATTATTTAAGGGTAACGGAAGCGCCAACTTCTTCCAATTTGCCTTTGATTTCTTCGGCTTCATCCTTGGAGATTTTTTCTTTAACAGCTTTAGGAGCTTCGTCAACCAAAGCTTTAGCTTCTTTCAAGCCCAAGCCGGTGATGTCCTTAACAGCTTTGATAACCTTAGTTTTAGCATCGCCAGCGGATTCCAAAACAACGTCAAATTCAGTCTGTTCCGCAGCAGCGCCAGCACCAGCGTCAGCGCCGGCAACGGGAGCAGCGGCTACAGCTACGGGAGCAGCAGCGCTTACGCCAAATTCTTCTTCAAAAGCTTTAACTAATTCAGATAATTCCAAAACGGATAATTCTTTAACAGCATCCAAAATTTCATTTACTTTAGACATTTTATTTCCTCCAATAAGTATTCTTCTAAATTATTCTTCAAATATTTTTAGCAAATTTTTTTAGGCAGATTCCTTTTGTTCACGAATCTGATCCAGTACGTTGACGAAATTACGCAGCAAGCCCTGTAAGGCGCCGGCAAAGCCAGTCATTGGGCTTTGCATACCAGCCAAAACCTGGGACAAAAGAACTTCCCTTGAAGGGAGCTTGGCCAAAGCGGCCACATCGGCAGCGGGTAAAAGCTTGCCTTCCAATAAACCGGCCTTCACAACAATAGCGGGATGGTCTTTAGCAAAATCCGAAACCACCTTAGCTAAGGCTACAGGGTCGTTGCTAAAGGCTATAGAGCTGGTGCCTTCGAGAAAGGGATCTAAGTCTGTGATGCCTTCATCGTTAGCGGCCCGTTTAATAAAGGTATTTTTAGATACCTGATAAGTAACGCCAGCCTCTCTCATAGCACGGCGAAAAGCTGTATCATCATTAACGGTAATGCCTTTATAGTCCATGAGCAATACGGCGCTATTGTTCTGAAAGAGTTCCTTTAAAGCGGCTACCAGGTTTTCCTTGGCAATTCTCTGAGGTTTTTTATCCAATTTGATTCACCTCCCCTTTGTGGAATATAAATTTAAAAAATTAATCCCCCGCAGTGAAGCAGGGGATAAAATTACGCAAATAATTATCGCCCAACCTCGGCAGGCGGCCTTAACCATTATACCTTACGGAACCTGCTGTCTGCGGTTAGAATTACAAATTTTTTACAGTTTAACATAGCTATAAGCTATTGTCAATGTTTTATGGGCAATTATTTGCCCAAGGGTTTCTGGGGATTAATCCGCACCCCAGGTCCCATCGTGGCGGATATGGCTATACTCTTCATGTACTGGCCTTTAGCGGCGGAAGGTTTAGCCTTAATCAGGGTTTCCACCAATGCGGTGTAGTTAGCCAGCAATTGTTCTTCCGTAAAGGAAGCTTTGCCGAGAACTACATGGACATTAGCGGCTTTATCCAACCGATATTCAACCTTACCGGCTTTAACTTCCTGCACAGCCTTGGTCACATCGGGAGTTACCGTACCGGTTTTCGGGTTGGGCATTAAGCCTTTAGGCCCTAAAACACGGCCTAATTTACCGACTATACCCATCATATCAGGGGTAGCCACAACTACATCAAAATCAAACCAGTTTTCCTTCTGGATTTTTTCCACCATATCTTCCGCGCCGACAAAATCCGCGCCGGCAGCTTCGGCTTCCTTAGCTTTATCGCCCTTGGCGAAAACCAACACAGAGCGTGTGCGGCCGGTGCCGTGGGGTAAAACCATAGCGCCGCGCACCTGCTGGTCAGCTTGGCGGGGGTCAAGGTTAAGGCGGATTGCCAAATCAATGGTTTCATCAAATTTGGCAGTGGCTGTTTTTTTCAAAACAGCAAACGCTTCCTGGGGTTCATACAGAGTAGCTCTGCTGAATTCCTTCAGGGCGTTCTCATATTTCTTGCCATGTTTGGCCATATCATTACCTCCTATGTGGTATATTGGGCAGTTTAGGCCCTCCCACAAAATTCAACACGATTTTACGACTTAGTCAACAACCTCAATACCCATGCTCCGGGCTGTGCCTTCGATAATGAGCATAGCGCTGTCAATATCGCTGGCATTCAAGTCCGGCATTTTTTCTTGGGCAATTTCTTTGATTTTGTCCCGACCCAAAGTAGCTACTTTTTTCTTATTGGGTTCGCCGGAAGCCGTTTCAATACCTGCTGCTTTTTTCAAAAGAACTGCCGCGGGGGGAGTCTTGAGAACAAAAGTGAAGGAACGATCTTCGTAGACAGTGATTTCCGCCGGAATAATCAGACCGTTTTGCGCCTGGGTCTTTTCATTAAATTCCTTGCAGAAGCCCATGATATTCACCCCATGCTGACCCAACGCGGGACCGACAGGGGGAGCCGGATTGGCCTTACCCGCGGGAATCTGTAATTTGATAACCGCCATGACTTTTTTGGCCATCCTAATACACCTCCTCTTACTATATGTGGTATAACGGGACAGATGATTTGTCCCTCCCACCAACAAAAACGGCTACGCCGCTTGTGTGGAGCTAAATTTAGATTTTTTCCACTTGGTAAAACTCAAGTTCCACCGGGGTTTCCCGGCCAAACATATCCACAACGACCTTGACTTTACCTTTTTCCGGAAAAATTTCCTCAACCACGCCAACAAGGTCCTCAAAGGGACCGTCTTTAACGCGGACATTTTCGCCAAGGGCGAAAAATACTTTAATTCTACCTTCTATAACACCAAGCTGTTCTAAAACACCTTGGGCTTCTTCCTCTTTTAAGGGCACCGGCTTATTGCCTGTGCCAACAAAGCCAGTAACGCCGGGAGTATTCCTTACAACATACCAGGAATCGTCGGTTAGAATCATTTCCACCAGGACGTAACCTGGGAATACCTTGCGTTTAACTGTTTTTTTCTTGCCGTCCTTAACCTGGATTTCGTCCTCCATGGGTACTATAATACGGAAGATGTGATCCTCCATATTCATGGATTCCGCCCTTTTTTCCAGGTTCATTTTTACCTTATTTTCATAGCCGGCGTAAGTATGTATGACATACCAAAGTTTTTCCATTGCAAGAGCCCTCCCGCTCATGAAGTTAGTGCGTCAAATTAGTGCGTCAACTTCATAAGACCTTCCATTCCCAATGTCAAGAGGGAATCTATAATCCACAAAAAGAGCCCGATTACTAAAATAGTAACCAACACGATGATAGTAAAATTCAAGAGCTGCTTTTTGGTAGGCCAATGAACTTTTTTCAATTCAGCCCAAACGCTGCGCATGAACGTCTTTACCCGAACGGTAAACTTAGGCTTGTTTTTTGCTACCGCAGTAGTTTTTGTAGCCACAAAAGTCACTTCCTAACTAAAAATTCTTACTTAGTTTCTTTGTGCAGGGTATGAGCCTTGCAATGAGGACAATATTTCTTCACTTCAAGACGATCGGGATTGTTCTTTTTATTTTTGTCGGTAGTGTAATTTCTGTTTTTACATTCCGTGCAAGCCAAGATAATTCCAATACGCATAACGCACCTCCTAATACATAATGAGGACAGAGTACCTACAATAGAATAACACAGCGCGGCAACCCTGTCAAGAAAAAAATGGGACAAACAGGAAATTAAAAACCTCAAAAGCTGTGCTGTCTTAGACTTAACTTTTGAGGTTTTTTCTAATTCGCTAGCTATCGCCCAAAGGTTATTTATTACCCATAACCCTTTTTATTTAACCCTCTATAATTTATTCCAAATAATCCCGCAATTTTTTACTGCGGCTGGGGTGGCGCAACTTCCTTAAAGCTTTGGCCTCAATTTGCCGAATACGCTCCCTGGTGACGCCGAATTCCTGGCCCACCTCTTCCAAGGTGCGGGAGCGGCCGTCGTCTAAGCCGAAGCGCAGCTGTAAAACCTTACGTTCCCTAGGTTGCAAAGTGGCCAAAACATCGTCTAGCTGTTCCTTGAGTAAAACAAAGGAGGCCATTTCCGCTGGGGCCGGCGCGTCCTCGTCTTCAATAAAGTCGCCCAGGTGGCTATCGTCCTCTTCACCGATGGGCGTTTCCAGGGACACAGGCTCTTGGGCAATTTTTTGAATTTCCCGTACCCGCTCCACTGAGATATCCATTTCCGCCGCTATTTCCTCCGGCATCGGTTCCCGGCCTAAATCCTGTAACAGCTGGCGGTTAACCCGGTGTAATTTATTGATAGTTTCCACCATATGCACCGGTATGCGAATTGTGCGGGCTTGGTCGGCAATAGCCCTGGTAATGGCCTGTCTTATCCACCAGGTGGCATAAGTGCTGAATTTGTAACCCCGGCGGTAATCAAATTTTTCCACCGCCTTAATTAAGCCCAAATTACCCTCTTGAATTAAGTCCAGGAACAGCATACCCCGGCCCACATAGCGCTTGGCAATACTGACCACCAGGCGCAGGTTGGATTCGGAAAGGCGCTTTTTCGCCGCCTCGTCCCCGTTCTCCATTCTTTTCGCCAGCTCCACTTCTTCTTCGGCAGATAATAAAGGTACGCGGCCAATCTCTTTGAGATACATTTTCACCGGGTCATCTACGAAAACACCATCGGGCACGGTAATTTCCGCTTCCACTTCCACCGGCTCCGCCACGACCTCCTCGATAACGTCCAGATTCTCCGGCGCGTCAATTTGGTCCAGGTCGGCGGTTTCGTCAATTACATCAATGCCGGCTTGGGCGAACTGAACGTAAATATCATCCATTTGTTCCGGGGATAAATCCAACTCAGATAAGGTATCCTGAATCTCAGTATAGGTGAGAAAATGACGAGATTTTCCGGACGCCATCAATTTTTTAACTAAATCACTGCTGGTATTCTCTGACTTCATTATTTACCCCCTTTCTGTAATATAGTGCATAAGACCCCCTGTTCTAGCAGGGAAATCATTATAGCCCTTAATTTATTGGCAATTATGCTATACTAAGTATTCACTATAATTCCCGTAATTCCTTCTGAATTTTGTCAAATTTCCGCAAAAGTCGTTCTTCTTCGTGGTAATCCGCCGCCTTTTCCGCTGCCGCCAATTCAGCGTCAACTTGCTTTAGCTCTTTTGCCAAGGTGTCCTGACGTACCCTGCGGCGGCTGTCAAGAAACATCGTCTCGTTATGGGCGGCCATGAGCGGGGAGTCGTCGAGGGCCAGGCGCAGAATCAGGGGGCGCAGGTCCTCGGAGGCTAAGTCCGGCAAATCCCGGAATTCCCAGGTATAATCGGCGTAATTATCTTTAATTAATTTTATTATGGCAATATGTCCCTCCTTATCCAGGAAGGACCAGCCTTCGTTAGCTTCAATATCATCAAATACTTGCTTGCTCTCTATAGCGGTGCGGAGCAAATATTCTTTAGCTGCTGTTAAGCCCTTGTCCTCCTGGGGGGATAGGGCCAGCCCCCGACCTAAATCGCTGCGGCCCTGGGCGGCGCGGCGCTGGATATCCAAATGCAGCAGGTTTTCATCAATGGCGAACTTTTCCGCGATCTGATGTATGTATTCGCCGCGTTCCACATTATCTTTTAAGGACATAAGGGAGGGGCCCAATTCCGCCACAGCATCGGCCTTGCCTTCGGCGGTGCTTATGTCGTGGCTTTCCCCGGCGACCTCTATTTTATAGGCCATATAGGGCAGGGCCTGGGCCTTCATTTCCTCCCAGGCTTCAAGGCCCCGTTTGTGAAAGACGTCGTCCGGGTCTAAACCCGGCGGCAGGGCCATAACATAAACCCGAAAGCCCTGTTTTATCAGTATATCCATATTTTTCAGGGCCGCCTTTTTCCCCGCGTTATCGCTGTCATAGGCCAGATAAATTTTGTGGCAATACTGCCAGATAGTCTTGGACTGATCCGGGGTTAAGGCTGTGCCCTGGGGGGCTATGGCGTTTTCCACGCCAAACTGGTGGGCGCTGATTACGTCCAGATTACCCTCCATGAGTATGGCCTCACCCAGAGAACGCATGACCGGAGCGGCATGGTTTAAAGCATATAAGGTCTTACCTTTATGATAGAGGGCTGTGCCCTCGGTATTAACATATTTGGCCAAATCGCCGGCATCAATCAGACGCCCCACAAAGGCTATGGCATTGCCCTTAGCATCCCAAATGGGAAACATCAGGCGGTGGCGAAAGCGGTCAAACAGCCGGCCGTTCTCAGATTTGGATATTACTCCGGCTTTGAGCATATCCAAGTCGTTGATACCCTGTTTTTTGAGGTATTTTTTTAAACCATCCCAGCTCTCCGGGGCATAACCCAGGGCGAACTTTTGAATCATTGCCGGGGCGATTCCCCGGCTTTCCAGGTAGCTGGTACAGGCCGGGCTTTTAGCCAGCTCTTGCTGAAAGAACTCTATAGCCTTTTCATTGACCTCAATGAGGCGGCGGCGTTCGCTATAATATTTTTTTTGGGCGGGGGACATTTCTTCCTCCGGCACTGAGATACCGGCCCGTTCCCCTAATTTACGCACAGCTTCGGGAAAGGAGAGATTCTCGTATTCCATGACAAAGCTGATGACGTTGCCCCCCTTATGGCAACCAAAGCAATAATACATCTGCTTATCGCCGGAGACGGAAAAGGACGGGGTGTCCTCCAGATGAAAGGGGCACAAGCCCCAATAGTTCCGGCCCTTTTTGTTTAGGGGCAAATATGATTCTATGAGGTTGACAATATCGGTTCTGTCCTTAATATCATCAACTATATCCTTGGGTATCATTGCCATGATTTTCACTCCGTATTATCCACCAAAATTGGAAAAATATACATCTGACCTTGCAGACCAGGTTATATTCTTTAAGTTATGTTTTTTGTAGCGGCATCTGGGCAAGGGCTGTTAAGGCCCAAGGGCCTTTCTCCCCCGCTGCCCTTTGGTGTTTTTAATTAATTTTTTACATATTTTTTAGTTTTTAGCGTTTATTATCTATCTCCCACCTTGGAAAGGAACTGGCAAAGGTTAGCGCATAAAACCAAGAAGGTTATGGGAGAATTAAGCTTACAAGGACAAATAAAAGGTTTTTGTCTCCACGATTATTTTAAAAGGGCCTCACCGATTATTGGTTTTCACCACCAAGGGGTTTTACTACATAAGGAGTTTTCATTACCAATGAGTTTTTGCCATTAACGAGTTTTGGTCACTCACGGTTTTTACCATTAACAAGTTTACATGGCCCACAGGTTTTATCACTAAACCCTAACCCTATTTATCACTAAGCCATGTTTACCGCTAATCCCTTTACCGCTAATCCCTTTTCCACTAAGACCTTTACCGCTAGGCCCGTTTACCATTTTTTTACCCCAGAGATGTTGCTCACAGAAAACCCTTGGGAATATATAGGGCCTCAAAGCAATGGACCGCGTATTGGTCGGTCATACCGGCAATATAGTCTTTAGCTTGTATTTCCGGCGCTTCATGGGCTAAATAAGACGGCAGCTCCTCTAAATGAGCCACATAGTGGCTAAATAAGGCCCGCAGGATATTGGCGCTTTTTTCCTCCTCCGCCAGCACCACCGGGAGGCGGTAAAGGTGGGAGAAGAGAAATTCCCGCAGGCAACAGAGGGCCTCAAAGCCCTGGGTGGACATACTCACGTCGTCCTTATGGCCGCTGGTTTGTATAACATCGGACACCATGGCATTGATGCGGCTGCCATGGGAGGAACCTAAAAAGCTATCAAATTCATGGGGCAAGTCCGCCTCCTGCAAGAGGCCGGAGCGCAGAGCGTCGTCAATATCGTGGTTCACATAGGCAATGCGGTCGGCTAAGGACACGACTTTCCCCTCCAGAGTAGCGGGATTACCCTTGCTGGTATGGTTTAAAATACCGTCCCGCACCTCGGCGGTAAGGTTGAGGCCCTGGCCCTCTTTTTCCAGAAAATCCACCAGGCGCAGACTTTGCTCATTGTGGAAAAAATGCCCCTGGGGCTGCAACATTTCATTGAGTACCCGTTCCCCGGCATGGCCAAAGGGGGTATGCCCCAAGTCGTGGCCCAGGGCTATAGCCTCGGTAAGGTCCTCATTGAGAAATAGCCCCCTGGCTATGGTGCGGGCTATTTGAGACACCTCCAGCGTATGGGTGAGACGGGTGCGAAAATGGTCCCCCCGGGCCGGCAAAAACACCTGGGTTTTATATTTCAGGCGGCGAAAGCCCTTGGAGTGAATTATTCTATCCCTATCCCGCTGGAAATCCGTGCGGAAGGGGCAAGGCGCCATGGGTGCCGCCCGGCCCTGAGTGAACCGGCTTTTGGCCGCATAGGGCGAAAGCCACTGTTCTTCCCGGTTTTCTAATTCCTCACGTATCATGCCGCACCCCCCTAAAAAAAATTTATTTGTAAAGCTTCTTTAATATATACGTTACCTTGATAGTGGAATCCTGCCAAAAAATTTGTAAAAAGGGGTTGACATTTTCTGTTTCCCACTGTATTATTGTATTAGATGATTAATACAGTAATACAAGAAAGGAGCAATTATGAGTGATTTCGATAATAAAACGCCCATTTATTTACAATTAATGGACGATATAAAAAAGCAAATACTCGCCGGTCAACTACAACCCGGTGAAAGGTTGGCCTCAGTGCGGGACATCGCCATGGCTAAGGGCGTAAACCCCAATACAGCCCAAAAGGCTTTAAGCCAGTTGGAAACTGAAAGCCTAATCACCACCAACCGCACCAGCGGCAGAACTGTGACAGAGGACAAAACCCTGATAAAAAGTATGAGGGACGATTTTGCCAGAGGAGAAGTTTTGGATTTTCTCACAAAAATGACTTCCATTGGCTATACTGACCCGGAAATACTGATATATATTGAAAAGATACAGAAAGAGAGGGCAAACAATGAACAGCATCATTCAAGCTAATAATTTAAGCAAGAGCTTTGGCTCGCTACAGGCTTTGAACAATGTAAATTTCTCACTACAACCAGGTCGGATAGTCGGACTCCTCGGGCCCAACGGCAGCGGTAAAACAACCCTGTTAAAGATAATGAACGGACTTTTAGAGCCCAGCGGCGGCGAAATACGCATTGGCGGCGAGTTACCTGGTATTGCCACTAAAAAAATAGTTTCCTATTTGCCGGAGCGCACCTATTTGAACGATTGGATGAAGGTTCAGGACATTATAACCTTTTTCGACGATTTTTACGAGGATTTTGACCCCGCAAAGGCCCACGCCATGATGGATGATATGGATATTGACAAAACCGCCCGGTTGAAAACCTTATCCAAGGGCACCAAAGAAAAGGTACAGCTAATTTTAGTAATGGCCCGTGCCGCCCAGCTTTATCTTTTAGACGAACCCATTGGCGGGGTGGACCCGGCAGCCCGGGATTACATACTCCGGACGATTCTCAACAAGTATAACCCAGAGGCTTGTATTATGATCTCTACTCATCTTATTACCGATGTGGAACAGATATTCGATGACATTATTTTCCTGAAAAAGGGCGAGGTAGTGTTAAATGATAATGTTGACGACATTAGGGACAGGGAAGGCAAAAGCATTGATATGCTGTTCAGGGAGGTATTCAAATGTTAGGAAAGTTATTAAAATATGAATTTAAGGCCACGGGGCGGATTTTATTGCCCCTCTACGGCCTGATGATTATAACAGCCTTAATCGCAGGCTTAACCTTGGGACCTGACGCGGGAACGGTTTCCGCCATTATCACCATGATTTTCGTGGGCATAGCTGTGGCCTCTATGGTCATGACTTTAATAATTACTATTCAGCGGTTCAGCAACAATCTTCTGACTGACGAAGGCTATCTCATGTTTACTCTGCCGGTCAGCACCGCAAACCTCATTATCTCCAAGCTGATAGCGGCGGTATGCTGGTTTATAGTGGGAACCTTAGCTGGTTTTGTCAGCGGCTTAGCCATTTCAGTCCGAGCCATTGACTGGCTGCAAATAGGCGACTTCTTCCAGGCTTTAGGCCATATGTTTAATTTGATAACCGCCGGGGACGTACTCTTGATGCTGGAATTAATACTCTGCGTCATTGTCTCATACGGCGTCTTCGTCCTGGCCATTTACTTATCCCTTTCCATCGGCCAGCTACCCTTTGCGGGCAAGCACAGAAAGGGCGCCAGCCTCCTGGCTTTCTTCGGAATTTACATCATCTATATGGTGGTCTCGGCAATATTGGGCAATATCTTTGACGGCGTACATTTGCAATTACCCGATACAGCGCTCTTCGGTTTAGCTCTCCTGGTGGAAATTGTCGTAGCGGGACTGCTATTCTTTGCCACTCACTTCATTTTAGATAAGCACTTGAACTTGGAATAACCAGGGCGCAACAATTCCTCCCAGCCTGAAACGGCTGCGGGTTTAGATATATTAAAATACTCACAAACCTTCTTATCCAACCAAGGGGGAGCCGGCAAGGCTCCCCCTTGGCTTTTTATTGCGGCTAAACTGGGCGATTGCTGGAAGTCTGGGAATATTTTAAATGACGATTTCTGGAAGTCCGGGAATATTTTTTAAATGGCGATTGCTGAAAGTCCGGAAACATCTCTTAAATAGCGATAGCTGAGAGGCTGGGAACATCTCTTAAATGGCGATTGCTGAGAGGCTGGGAGAAAGACTCAAATTTGGGAAAAATCCCCCAGCGGATTCACGGTAAACATAGAGAGTCGCACATGGCAGTTTTTACCTGTTATTAACCTACTCTGGCGGCTGTTAGCCCAACAAAGGCTCCCTTTTATCTTGCCCCCGGTTAATCTAACTAACCTAAACCGCGGCTTTGACTCAGGCCGTAATTGACCAAAGCGGGAGCTTAGCGCCGGAAAAGCCCTTAACAGGCGTGAGTAAAACCGGCTTTAGGACGTGGGTCCAGGGTCAAAAATATTTTTACCCAGCCAGTCAGCCCCTAACCCCCGTTGGTTGGCAGGGTTATTTATTTTGCGCAATTTTTCTCAAAGCGGTTAAGATTTTTTCGTAACTTTGTGGTATAATAAGAACAAATATTTAGGAAAAGGTGTACCGCGCATGGATAGATTTGAATTAGTAGCACCATACAGCCCGGCCGGCGGTCAGCCTCAAGCCATAGACGGACTGCTTCGTACCATTAACCACGGCGAACGGGACCAGATACTATTAGGCGTAACCGGTTCCGGTAAAACCTTCACTATGGCCAATGTAATTGCCCAAATGAACCGCCCAACCTTGATAATTGCCCACAATAAGACCTTGGCCGCCCAGCTCTGCGGCGAGTTTAAGGAATTTTTTCCCCACAATGCGGTGGAATATTTTGTTTCCTACTACGATTACTACCAGCCTGAAGCCTATGTGCCCAGGACTGATACCTATATTGAGAAGGACGCTTCCATTAATGATGAAATAGAAAAGCTGCGCCACGCCGCTACTGCCGCCCTTTTTGAGCGGCGGGACGTTATTATTGTGGCCAGCGTTTCCGCAATTTACGGTTTAGGTGACCCCGAGGATTACAGCACCATGGCCGTAAGCCTCTGGGAGGGTCAGGAAATAGACCGGGAAGCAATTATTAAAAAACTGGTGACAATGCAGTACAACCGCAACAATATGGACTTAAAACGCAGCGAATTCCGGGTGCGGGGCGATGTTATTGAAATATTTCCCACCTCCTATTCGGACAGGCTAATCCGGGTGGAGCTGTTTGGCGACGAGATTGAACGCATCAGCGAGACTGATATTGTCACCGGCGAGGTTTTACAAAACCTCCGCCATGTTATGGTGTTCCCAGCCTCCCACTATGTTACCGAGGAGGCTAAATTGCAGCGAGCGATTGTCACCATAGAGGACGAGCTGGCGGAGCGGTTAAAGTTCCTGCGGGACAAGGGTATGCTGTTGGAGGCCCAAAGGCTGGAACAGCGCACCAATTTTGACTTAGAAATGATGCAGGAGGTAGGCTATTGCCAGGGCATTGAAAACTACTCCCGGCATTTAACCGGCCGCAAGGTGGGAGAGGCCCCCTATACCCTGATGGACTTTTTCCCCAAGGATTACCTCTTGTTTATTGATGAAAGCCATGTTACCATACCCCAGATTGGCGGTATGTACAAAGGGGATAAGGCCAGGAAGGAAACGCTGATTGATTACGGCTTCCGCCTGCCCTCAGCCCTGGATAACCGACCCCTGAAATTTAACGAGTTTGAGGGCAAGGTTAACCAAATTATCTATGTGTCCGCCACGCCGGGGAATTATGAGTTGGATAAGGGCGCGCCCATTGTGGAACAGGTTATCCGCCCCACCGGGCTTTTGGACCCCAAAATCGAGGTGCGGCCCATTAAGGGACAAATCGACGATTTACTCAACGAAATTAACGCCCGCATTGCCAAAAACGAGCGGGTTTTGGTGACCACCTTAACCAAGCGCATGGCCGAAGATTTAACTAAATACCTGAAAGAAGCGGGAATTAAGGTGAATTACCTGCATTACGATGTAAAGACCCTGGAACGCACTGAGATTATTCGCAATTTACGCCTGGGCACCTATGATGTTCTGGTGGGCATTAACCTCTTGCGAGAGGGCTTGGATATTCCCGAAGTCTCCTTAGTCGCTATTTTAGACGCGGATAAGGAAGGCTTCCTCCGGGCGGAGCGCTCCCTAATTCAGACCATTGGCCGGGCGGCCCGCAATGCCGGCGGACTCGTCATTATGTACGCTGATAAAATCACCGATTCCATGGCCAGGGCCATCAGCGAAACCGAGCGCCGCCGGGGGATTCAAAGCCAGTACAACCAGGAAAACGGCATAGTGCCCACCACCATTATCAAGGACATTCGGGAAACCTTGGCCATATCCTACGCGGAAAAGGACGAAAAGGCCAACTTGTCCGACCTGGTGAAAAACAAGAAAAAACGGGAAAAGGTCATAGCCTCTTTGGAAAAGGAAATGAAACAAGCCGCCAAAAAGCTGGACTTTGAAAAAGCCGCGGAATTGCGGGATATGATTATGGAGCTCCGAGCCCAAGGCCGGGGCGAAAAAAAATAAGAGTTTAAGGGACAGAGAAATGCAAGAAAAAATACTGATAAAAGGCGCCAGAGAACACAACTTACAGGACATTAGCTTGGAAATCCCCAGGGATAAATTAATTGTGATAACCGGCATCAGCGGTTCGGGTAAAAGCTCCCTGGCCTTTGATACTATTTACGCTGAGGGACAGCGCCGTTACATGGAGAGCCTAAGCTCCTACGCCCGGCAATTCCTGGGCCAGATGGAAAAGCCTGACGTGGACTATATAGAAGGGCTATCGCCAGCCATATCCATTGACCAAAAAACCACATCCAAAAACCCCCGCTCCACCGTGGGCACGGTAACGGAAATCCACGACTACTTGCGCCTGCTTTACGCCAGAATCGGCCACCCCCACTGCCCCAAGTGCGGCAAGCCCATTACCCAGCAGACAGTGGAACAAATCGTGGACGCGGTTAAGGCCCTGCCAGCCAAAAGCAAGATACTGATTCTCGCCCCTTTGGTGCGCGGCCGCAAGGGAGAACACCAGAAGATTTTGGAAAACGCCAAGAAGGACGGCTTTGTGCGGGTGCGGGTAAACGGTGAAGTGCGGGATTTAACCGAAACTATTACCCTGGACAAGCAAAAAAAACATACCATTGAATTGGTGGTAGACCGCTTAATCATCCGGCCGGACATGGAAAAGCGCTTGGCTGATTCAGTGGAATTAGCCCTGAATTACGGCAACGGCTTGGCGGAAATAGATGTTGTAGACGGTGAAACCATGATGTTCAGCCGCAATTTCGCCTGTGTGGACTGTGGCATAAGCATGGAGGAGCTGACCCCCAGAATGTTCTCCTTCAATAATCCCTACGGAGCCTGCCCGGAATGTGACGGCTTGGGCTTTACCATGAAAATTGACCCGGATTTTGTGATGCCCGATAAAAATTTAGCCATTAACGAGGGGGCCATTGTCACCTTAAATATTGGCAATATGTACGGCTGGTACTACCAGACTTTAAAGGCCGTGGCTGACGAATGTGGTTTTTCCCTAGATACCCCGGTGAAGGATTTACGGAAAAAGGACTTAGACGTTATTTTTTACGGCCTGGGGGATAAGAAGGTAAAGGTTACCTATAACCACGAAAACGGCGAACAGAAAACCTATAACGCCGGTTGGGAAGGGTTGATCAACAATTACGAACGGCGGCACAAGGAAACCAACTCCAACTACATTCGGGAGGAGCTGGAAAAATATATGTCCTTTAAGCCCTGTAACCACTGCCACGGCGCCCGGCTGAAAAAGGAAAGCCTAGCCGTAACCGTCGGACAAAAAAACATTAAAGAGGTCAGCGACTTTGCCATTGGCGAGGCGTTGCAATTTTTCAACCAACTGCAGTTGACAGACCGGGAAAACCTCATTGCCAAACAGGTGCTCAAGGAAATCAAAAGCCGCCTGGGCTTTCTTGTGGACGTGGGCCTGGATTATATGACCCTCTCCCGCAGTTCCGGCACTTTAAGCGGCGGCGAGGCCCAGCGGATTCGCCTGGCGACCCAGATAGGCTCCTCCCTCATGGGAGTGCTCTATATTTTGGACGAGCCCAGTATTGGCCTGCATCAGCGGGATAATGCCAAGCTGATTGAAACCTTAAAGCATTTAAGGGATTTAGGCAATACCGTCATTGTTGTGGAGCATGACGAAGATACCATGTTGGAATCGGATTATATTATTGACATTGGACCGGGAGCGGGGGTAAACGGCGGCAAGGTCATTGGCGCCGGTCCGCCGGAGGAATTTAAAAAGCTGGAAAATTCCCTTACCGCCCAGTACCTCTCAGAGCGGAAAGTAATACCGGTACCGGCCCAACGGCGGCCAATAACCGAGAAAAAAATAGTGATCAAAGGCGCCAAAAAGCATAACCTCAAGGGCTTGGACGTGGAAATTCCCCTGGGTATGTTTGTGGCGGTTACCGGGGTTTCCGGCTCCGGCAAAAGCACCCTAGTCAACGAGATTCTCTACAGCACTTTAGCCCACCGCCTCAACCGAGCCAGAATACAACCGGAAAATTTCGCGGAAATTAAGGGCTTAGAATATTTAGATAAGGTAGTGGATATTGACCAAAGCCCCATTGGCCGCACGCCCCGGAGTAACCCGGCTACTTATACCGGCGTATTCGACCATATTCGGGATCTCTTTACCCAGACCAAGGAGGCCAGGGCCAGAGGCTACAAAAAGGGCCGCTTTAGCTTTAATGTGCGGGGGGGACGCTGCGAGGCTTGCCAGGGGGACGGCATTTTAAAGATTGAAATGCACTTTTTACCCGATATTTATGTGCCTTGCGAGATATGTAAGGGCCAGCGTTATAACCGGGAAACTTTAGAAGTAGAATATAAGGGCAAGAGCATTGCCGATGTGCTGCACATGACGGTAGACGAGGCCACGGACTTTTTTGCCAACATACCGAAAATTCACAGAAAGCTGAAAACCCTCCAAGATGTGGGCCTGGGCTATATTGAGCTGGGCCAAAGCGCCACAACTTTAAGCGGCGGCGAAGCCCAGCGGGTCAAGTTAGCCACAGAGCTGGCCCGGCGGGGCACGGGGCAGACCATTTATATTTTAGACGAACCCACCACCGGGCTGCACACCGCTGATATCGCCTGCCTGCTCCAGGTTTTGAACCAGCTTACGGACAATGGCAACACGGTGCTGGTGATTGAGCATAACCTGGATGTGATTAAAACCGCCGACTATATTATTGACTTAGGTCCCGAAGGCGGCGACAAGGGCGGTACCATCATAGCAGCGGGCACCCCAGAGGAGGTGGCCCAAAATCCCCAGTCTTACACTGGCCAGTTTTTGGCTTCCAAGCTCCGGCAAAAAGCGGAGCAGTGAGGGAGGAACATTAAAGAAACCAATAAGGCCGAGCCTCTCAGACTGCTGAAATTAATAAAACCAAACTAGCAAACTAAGAAAAACGATAAAACCAGGTTAAGTGGGGCAAAATATGGCGAGTTAGCCCCATGGTACGGAACTGAAACAGGAGGTGGTGACAATGGATCGGGAATTTTGGCAGGAAAAACTAAAGAACGTGCCGCCTAAACCGGGAGTTTACCTGTTTCGGGACGCTAAGGGGGAAATCATCTATGTGGGCAAAGCCGAATCCTTAAAAAACAGAGTGACCTCCTACTTTCAGGACAGCAAAAACATGGCCCCCAAAACCCTGGCCATGCGGGAGAGAGCCAGAAGCTTGGAGACCATTGTTGTGGACTCCCCTACTGAAGCCCTGATTTTGGAATGTAATCTCATTAAGTTGCACCGTCCCCACTATAACATCATGCTCAAGGATGATAAGACCTACCCTTATTTAAAAATTACCCTCAATGAGGATTATCCCAGGTTACTGGTGACCCGCAATTATAAAAACGACGGCAGCCGCTATTTTGGCCCCTACACCAATGTTACGGCTATGAATGAAACCGTAACCCTGCTGCGCTCAGCCTTTCCCCTGCGGAACTGCGGCCCCAAACTGGGACGCACCAAGGGCCGGGCTTGCCTAAATTACCATTTAGGTAATTGCAGCGCCCCCTGTGTGGGCAAAATAAGCCGGGAGGAGTACGCCGCTTTAGTGGCTAAGGTTATAGCCTTTCTCAACGGTGACGCCAAGGACATTCTGGCGGAGCTGCACCAAAAAATGCTGGCTTATTCCGAGGCCTTGGACTTTGAAAACGCCGCGCTGTGTCGGGATAAAATCAACGCCATCAATGAAGTCCTGGCCAAGCAGAAGATAACCGCCGCCAATTCCCTGGAGGACCGGGACTACATTGCCTTAGCCCGCACCGGCGACGACGCTGTAGCAGCCATGTTCTTTGTGCGAGGCGGCAAGCTCATTGCCAGGGAACACAAATTTATCAGCCAATGCCAAGACGCGGCGGATAGCGAGATTTACCGCCGTTTATTGCCGGAAATATATGACGGCGACCGCTTAATACCGCCGGAAATCTGCCTCAGCCAGTTGCCGGCGGAAAGCCAATTAATTGAGGAGCTGTTGCGGCAAAAACGGGGCGGCGCTGTTCATTTTCATGTGCCCCAAAGGGGGGAAAAACGCCGCCTCTTGGAATTAGCCATTAAAAACGGGCAGCTGCTTTTGGCTGAGGAGCGGCGCAATAAGGCCAATAAAGCGGAGGAATTTGCCCAGGCTCTGGAAAATCTGCGCCTGGCTTTGCAGCTAAAGGCCACGCCCCGGCGGATTGAGTGCTATGATATATCCCACATTCAAGGTGCTTTCACCGTGGGCTCGATGATTGTCTTTCAGGACGGCAAGCCCAAAAAAGACCAATACCGTAAATTTAAAATTAAAACCGTAGAGGGCATTGACGACTTTGCCTCCTTAAACGAGGTATTGGACCGCCGCTTTAAAAGGGGCCAGGGGGAAAAAGCCCAGGGTAAAACTGAAGGCTTCGCCCACTTCCCCGACTTGTTTATTATCGACGGCGGCAAGGGACAGCTGAGCGCGACCTTAAAAATTAAGGAAAAATATCACTCCACCATACCCTTTGTCTCCTTGGCCAAAAGAGAGGAAGAGCTGATTGTGCCTTGGGAGGAGGATTCCCTCCTGTTGCCCAAGGGCAGCCCGGAATTTCATTTAATCCAGCGGATACGGGACGAAGCCCACCGCTTTGCCATTACCTTTCACCGGGACTTACGCGCCAAAGGGCAAACTAAATCTGTGTTAGAGGATATACCGGGTATTGGGCCTAAGCGCCGCCGGGCCTTGATGAAGCACTTTCGCACTGTGAAGGCTATTTCCCAGGCCAGCCTGGAGGAATTGGCCTTGGTAGATACAATGAATAAGGACGCGGCAGCGGCGGTTTACGACTATTTTCGCCTCAAAAAACAGGCATGACCGGGAGTTAAAGGGCATATAAATAGAGAGAGGTAAGGTGATAAAATGACTCTCTCTAGGATATTAGATAATCAAGCAAAACATTTTGCCACAGATAACAGCATTGGACTGTGTTTAGCGAACTTTGCCAAACAGTGCTCCGATGCTTTATTCTTAGGGCGCAATTTAGAACTTAAAATAGCCAAACCGGTGGACGCTGTTTTTCTCTGCGGTGTGGGCGGTTCGGCTCTGGCCGGGGAAATGATACTGAACCAAGCCGGTGACAGCGGCAAGCTCCCCTTTACCGTAATACGCAACTATGTTCTGCCCCCCTGGGCCACAGAACAAAGCTTGGTTTTGGCCTTTAGCTATTCCGGGGATACCGAGGAAACCCTGGCCTGTTATAACCAGGCCAAGGACATAAAGGCCACAATAGTAGCGGTAACCTCCGGGGGCAAGCTGGGGGAAAAGGCCCGGGAGGACGGAGTTTTTACCATAGATATTCCCCCGGGTTTTCAGCCCCGCATGGCCACACTCCACATGGCTTTGCCAGTGCTCCTCCTGTTGCAGTCAATGTCCCTCTTGACCTTAGAGGACCAGGCCATCGGTGAAACGTATACCACCCTTTGCCAGCTAACTAAACGCTGGGGGCTGGAAAACCCCACTTTAAAGAATCGGGCTAAGGCCACGGCCCTACAGCTTTATCAAAAAACCCCTTTAATCTGGGGCTCCCAGGGCGGCACTGACGTTGGCGCGCGGAATTTTAAAAACCAGCTCAACGAAACCGCGGAGATGACCGCCTTTTGGGGTTCAGTGCCGGAGGTAAACCATAATGAAATAATGAGTTTAGCTCAGGGGGGAAATATCGGCTTAGTGCTGTTGCGCCATAATAACGAGGCTCCCAGGGTAGCGAAACGCTTTGAAGTAGCTAAAACCATGCTGGCGGAGAAAACAGCCCTGTTAACAGAGGTGAAGCTGCCGGGACAATACCACTTGACAGCCCTCTGCAGCGCCATGTATTTCGGAGATTTAACAGCCTACTACCTTTCCCTCCTCAATGGTGTGGACCCTGAATCCATAGCTTTAATCAACTCCTTTAAGGTGCGGATGACGCAGTGACGTTGACAAGGGCCGGGAAAAATCCTATAATTACCATAGTTTAACTATAGGAGATATCATGAGCTTACTGGAAGTACACAATATATCGCATATGTACGGCGATAAAACCTTATACACAGAGGCCTCCTTTGAATTGTTTAAAGGCGAGCATTTGGGGGTAGTGGGTCAAAACGGCGCCGGCAAAAGCACCCTCCTCAAAACCTTAGTGGGGGAAGTGGTGCCGGACCAGGGCTATGTGCGGTGGCAGGCTAAGACCAAGGTGGGGCATTTAGACCAATACGCCCAAGTGGACGATAGCCTGACAATTTTTCAATACCTGCGTACAGCCTTTGCACCCCTCTTTGAGGCTGAGGCCAAGCTAAAACAAGTAAATGAGGAGCTTTTACATAATACAGAGGAACGGCTAATACGCACGGCGGCTAACCTACAGGACCTGCTGGAGCGGCAAAATTTCTATGGTATTGACAGCCAGGTGCAGCGGGTAGCCGCGGGCTTGGGGCTGACCGCCATTGGTCTGGACAGGCCCTTGGGCAAGCTCAGCGGCGGGCAACGGGCCAAGACAATCCTCGCCAAGCTGTTGCTGGCGGATAGCGACGTATTGCTCTTGGACGAGCCCACCAACTTTTTGGACCGGGAACACATTGACTGGCTGATAAAATTTTTAAAGGGCTTTAAAGGGGCTTTTATAATCGTCTCCCATGACTGCGACTTTCTGGACAAGGTTTGCTCCTGTATTTTAGATATTGAGTTTGACACCATAAAAAAATACAGCGGCGGCTACCAAAGCTTTCTCAAGCAAAAGGAGCAGCAGGAGGCGGAATATCTGCGCCGCTACCAAAGCCAGCAAAGGGAAATAGAGCGCACAGAGGATTATATTGCCCGCAACAAGACCAGGGCCGCCACGGCGAATATGGCCAAAAGCCGCCAAAAAAAGCTGGATAAAATGGAAAAAATCGCCGCGCCCAAATTTACCGCTAAGCCCAATATTCGCTTTCCCTTTCAGTCCCTCACCACCCGCAAGGCCTTAGAGGTGAAAAATCTGGAGGTAGGCTATTACTATGCCCTCATGCCCAAGCTCACCTTTACCATGGAAATGGGCCAAAAATGGGTGTTCACCGGCTTTAACGGCATTGGTAAAAGTACCCTGTTAAAGACCTTAATTGGGGAAATACCGGCTTTAAGCGGCAACTTCAGCTTTGGGGAAAAGGTAAAAATTAACTATTATGCCCAGGAGTTGGCCTGGGATAACCCGGAGATAACCCCCATGGACTATATTTTTGACCTTTACCCTAAAATGACCGTTAAGGAGGTACGCAATGCCTTATCCCGTTGCGTTATCCGTTCGGACCACGCTTTACAGCCCCTTGGCACTTTATCCGGGGGCGAACAGAGTAAGGTCAAGCTTTGCAATCTCACCCTTACCCCCAGCAATTTCCTGATTTTAGACGAACCCACCAACCATTTAGACGCTACAGCCCAGGAAACTTTAAAAAAAGCCCTGATAGCTTACGAGGGAGCTGTTATTTTAGTCTCCCATGACCCCAGCTTTTACCAGGACTGGGCTGATAATATTTTTGATATTGAGGACCACATTATCCTCAATGATTGATAAAATTAATAGCACCGGAAAGACTAAAAAACGGCGGCTTTAAGGCTGCCGTTTTAAATTGGGTCAAGAGCTATTACCAAATAATAAACTGGGGATATTGAGGTAAATGCTTTAAACAGATGATAGCCGGGAAAGCAACTTAAATTAAACTAGAAATAATAACGGCTTAATATGCTGAAAGTCCAGAATCAAAGAGTTTACTAGGCCCTGGCAGAGACCTTGTTGCCCATGGTTAACGCGGTACCGGGCAAAACAATTCAGCTTGTTACATAAAATAGTCAAAATAAAAAAGCCAAGACTTTTTGATTGGTCTTGGCCTCTCTTTTTTTAAAAGACAAATTGTAATAGGAACTCAAAAATACCGCCAAAACACATGGTAATTGGCAGGGTGACGAACCAGGCCACCACTATATTTTGGGCTACCCCCCACTTTACGGAGGAAAAGCGTTTGGCGGAGCCAACCCCCATAATGGAGGTTGTAATAACTTGGGTGGTGCTGACCGGCGCTCCTAAAAAGGAGGCCCCTTCAATAACCAGGGCGGAAGCGGTTTGGGCGGCAAAGCCGCTGGGCGGTTCCAAGCGCGTAACCTTACTCCCCATGGTACTCATGATACGCCAGCCACCCACGGAAGTGCCCAGAGCGATCATCACCGCGCAGGCAATCTTCACCCAGAGGGGAACCCCTGCTTCCGGCGAAAGCATACCGCCGGTAATTAAAGCCAGGGTGATAATGCCCATGGTTTTTTGGGCGTCGTTATTGCCGTGGGAATAAGCCACCAAAGCAGCGGAAAATATTTGCAGTTTGGAGAATATCTTATTGGCCTTGGCTGGGTGCCAGTCCTTGAGGGTACTGAAAAGAAATTTCATCAGGCCAAAGCCTAGGACAAAGCCGATAATAGGCGAGGTGCAGAGGGGTATAACTATTTTATCCACAACGCCGTCCCATTTTACATATTCCAAGCTCATGGTATGGACGATGGTGGCCCCCAGCAGACTGCCGATAAGGGCGTGGGAGGAAGAGCTAGGTATACCCAGATACCAGGTAATGAGGTTCCAGGTAATGGCCCCCAAAAGGGCGGCGAGGATAACGTATTGTTCCAACTCCACTGAGACTAAGCCGTGGGTAATGGTCATGGCCACTTTTTCACTGACTAACGCGCCAATAAAATTAAAGACCGCCGCCAGCAAAATAGCCTGGCGAGCCGTAAGGGCCCGAGTATACACTGAAGTGGCAATAGCGTTGGCAGTATCGTGAAAACCATTGATAAACTCGAATAACAAGGCCATAGCCACCACCAGGATAAGGAGAACACTAAGCATGCTTCATAACAACTCCTTCTACGGTATTAGCCACTACCTCGCAAACGTCAGTACACTTTTCCAAATGGTCATAAATATTTTGCCATTTTATAATGGCAATGGGGTCTGATTCAGTTTGAAATAAATCCTTTAAAGCGTCGCGGTAAATATTGTCCCCCACGTTTTCCAGGCGGTTTACTTCAATAATTTGCTTGAGCACCACATCGGTCTTTTTAAAATCCTTGAGATTATCGAACATTACCTGTAGCTCACGGATACAGCGCAAGTTAACTTCCGCCTGCTGGCAAGCTAAGGGTCGGACGGATCTAATGTCGTAAATATAAAAGCTATTGGCTACCTTTTCCATGGCGTCAACTATTTTATCCATGTTGGTTACTATCATGTAGATATCCTCCCTGTCAAAGGGAGTAATAAAGGACTTGTTGACTTCCCAAAGGACATGGTGAGCCTCATCATCGCATTCGCTTTCCAAAGCGCATAATCGTGCCGACTGTTCTTCAGCCTCAGCGGCGTTATAATTGGTCAACCAATTATAAAAGTATTCTCCCACCCCCAAAATTTTGCCGATTTGACCGCAAAAGAGGTTATAAAAGAATTGTTCTTTCTTTTGGACGCCATGCATATATGTAACACCCCATTACTTTATAAATTATCTATGATAATTCTCTCCCGCCAAAAAACTACATATTATATGGGAAAGATTGCTTTTTATTAAGACCAGATAAGTTTATTATAACACCTCTTTATCTATTGGTAAAGAAATTTAACAAATTTTTAAAAAAATAACCATATTTTATGAGGCTTATGTTATAATAAGGCAAAATTTAAATTAAGGAGCAATAGTGATGGAATACAGCTATAAAACTAGAGGGACCTGTTCCCGGCGGATAAATTTTGAACTGGACGGCAATATTGTTCACAACGTCAGCTTTTGGGGCGGCTGTAATGGCAACCTCCAGGGGATTGCTCGTTTAGTGGAGGGTATGTCTATTGAGGATGTGATTATGAAGCTGGAAAACATAAAATGCGACAACAAGGCCACTTCCTGCCCGGACCAACTGGCCCAAGCCCTCAAACAGGTTAAACACGACCAAAAAACTAAATAACCTGGCAAGATTAATTGGCGGGGAATTGGTCCTATTTTTACTGGTTGAACATTATCGCCACTGGCTGCCAAGTATAATTTTACCTTGGGTCACCAAGGTTATCACGGCCTTATACCCGCAAAACCCCATATACTCCCATATAAAAAGCGCCTTTCAATGGTGAAATATCCCATAGAAGGCGCTTTTAAGGCGCAATTTTTTCTGCCAGCCCACCCTTTACTTCAGATAGGTACTAAGGTATTCCTTTGCCGCTGTACAAGAAGAAAAATGCCGCTCCGTATTGGTTAGATAATGTATGGCGTCGTTCCAGTCCGCTAGCGGGTAATCGTTTTCCACTACCTCAGCCAGCATAGCTTTACTAATCTTACTTTGAAAGAGCAGTGGCAAATCGGAAATATATTCGCATTGGCTCATTTTAGCTAACACTGTAAACAGATCCCTGATTTTCACCACCCCCCTCCGTACAAGTAAACGGGTTTAAATTTTGATTAATACCAAAATCTACACCTTTTG
>DXZC01000120.1 GCA_019415505.1 Peptococcaceae bacterium
AACCATTTCCGAGGACCCATTAACGCAGCTTCTGCCCAGCATGGGCCAATCCAGCTTGGGTTTGCGAAAGCGCAAGGCCCCTCTTTTGGTGGAGAAGTAGATAAGGCCGAAAATTGAGGGAACCAGGGTGCCTAAAGCTGTGGCCCAGGCCGCGCCAGCAATACCCATATTGCAGGGTACAATAAATACATAGTCAAAAACCATATTAACTACACCAGCGGCCACGGTTAGTACCATACCCAAGCCTGGGGTGCCGTTGGTGATGAACATGGTCTGAAAGAGTAATTGCAGCATATAGGTGGGCACAAAGAAAATAATCACCATAAAGTATTCCCGGCAATAGGGATAGAGGGCGGCGTTAGCCCCTAAAAGAGCGATGATTTTATCAAAAAACAGGAGGGCCAAAACCGAGGTTACTAAGCCGATAATAATTGTGGTTATGGTTACCAGGGTAAAATTTTCATGGGCCAGTTTAGTATTTTTTTCCCCCATGCGCCGGGCAATAATCGCCGCGCCGCCGGAGGCCAGCATAATGCTGATAGCCATAGCCAGGGCAAAAGCCGGCGAAATTATATTTACCGCCGCCAAAGCGTTGGAGTTGACGAACCTAGCCACAAAAATACCGTCCACAATAACGTATAAGGAGGTAAATACCATCATTATAATTGTGGGCAGGGCGAAAGTCAGTAAGGAACCCAAGTGGAATTCCCGGCCTATTCCCTTGTCGTCAGTAAAATATTCAGACATTGTAATTTTTCCTTCTATAAATAAATCGGTAAATAAATAGATACATATATTTTTTCACGTCAGGGCAGTTTTATTCCGGCCGGCGTTGGTGGGCAAAGAAGCCGGAGAGCAAAGCGGCGCACTCTCTTTCCCGAATGCCGCCCGTAACTTTAACAGTATGGTTAAATAAGCCCGGCTGTAAAACATCTATTTTACTGCCTACACCGCCCCATTTTAAATCCCAAGCGCCGAAAACAACCTCTTTAATACGGCTCTGGAGCAAGGCTCCGGCGCACATAGGGCAAGGCTCCAAGGTAACGTAAAGGGTGCAATCGTTTAAGCGCCAATTCTCTAAGGCCGTTGCCGCTTGATTGAGAGCTATTATTTCCCCGTGGGCTACCGGTGAGTTATCACTCTCCTTGCGGTTGTGGCCCCGGCCGATAATCGCCCCCTCTTTAACAACCACAGCGCCTACTGGTACCTCCCCTTGGGACAGGGCTTTTTTCGCCTCTTGAATTGCTACCGCCATAAAATCGTAATGATCCATAAATTTCATTGTAACATATGCTCCAGTTATTTACAAGGTGTTAGGGCTGGATTTTCCCCTTGACAGATAGATATAAAAGTGATATCATAAAGATGTCAAATAGATATAGAAGAAATGGAGGAATTTGTATGACTCAAGAAAAATCTGCTTTTAAAATTAACGGTTTCCTGGTATTGGTGGTGGTTCTCGCCCTGTTAGCCGGCTCTGTGGTCTGCTTTCTGAAAATAGCCGCCAGCTTTAGCGTCCTGTTATTAACTTTGGCTATAGTTTTGATTGTCTTGGCCTTTGTTCTTTCCTGCGGCTTTCTGGTCTTATCCCCTAACAACGTGGCCGTGCTGACCTTTTTTGGCCGTTATACCGGTTGTGTGCGGGAAGCTGGCTTTTGGTTTATCATTCCCTTTAGCAATTCTAAAAAGGTTTCCGTGAAGGTGGTCAACTTTAACAGTGAACGCCTGAAGGTCAACGATGTGTCCGGTAATCCGGTGGAAATTGCCGCTGTGGTGGTTTATCGAGTTATCGACGCCGCCAAAGCTGTTTTCGATGTTGACAGCTATCTGGAATTTGTGGAAATTCAGAGTGAAACAGCCTTGCGTCATGTGGCGGCGAAGTATCCCTATGATAACTTTGAAGAAGAGGGGGTATCCCTGCGGAAGAGCGCTGATGTTGTGGCCCAAGAGCTGCAAAATGAATTGGAAGAGCGTCTCATTGTCGCTGGGGTGGAAATTATGGAAGCCCGCCTTACCCATTTGGCTTACGCTACGGAAATTGCCAGCGCTATGCTGCAACGCCAGCAAGCGGCCGCTATCTTAGCAGCGCGCAAAATCGTGGTAGACGGCGCCGTTGGTATGGCTCAAATGGCTATTGCCCAGTTGGAAAAGGATAATACCGTGGAACTGGACGACGAAAGAAAAATGGCCATGATTAACAATCTCTTAGTCACCATTGTTGCGGACCGGGCTGCCCAACCGGTTGTTAATACAGGCAGCCTCTACTAATGAGCAAGAAAAAAGCTTTTCCCCTCCGCCTGGACCCTAAGGTCTACGAAGCTCTGGAGCGTTGGGCAGGCGAAGAGTTTCGCAGCGTGAACGGTCAAATAGAGTTCTTGTTGCGGGAGGCGCTAAAAAAGGAAAAGCGTTTAAATAACACCTCTAAACCCGATTGATAGCTGAGAACTGAGGCTAAAATTGAATTTAAGGCCAAAATTGCAAATCGAGGTAAAAAAGTTATTAATAACATTGTTGCCAAAACGCCTTACGCATCAGAGCGTGGGGCGTTTTTGGGCTTAAATAGGTGTAGCTGCTAAGGTTCAACAGGGCCAAAGCTAATTAACTTTAGTTGTTTTCTGGCCTCCCGTTTCCCCTGTTTCTTGGTTCCCCCGTTTCACCTGGTATTCCCAGTTCCCTGGTTTTCCCGGTTCACTTGGTTTTCCCTCTCCTTCTTTCTCCCGCTATTCCCCCGTTTCCCCTATTTTTCCTTGCCTTCTGCCTTTTTTGCCGCCTTGTCAGGCCGTGGTTTGCCCGGACCTAGCCTTTGCAGCCTTTGGTCTGGTTCACTAAAAGCCATGGCTCCAGCTTGAGCTTTACTCCCGGGGTAGCGCCGGGTTTTTGCGCTGCCAACGGGGTCATATCCTTATAAGCCGATGATTGGCCTCAATATCTACCTTAATAGCCCCCTGGCCTATTGGCCGGGGGCTTTCTTGCTGTGCAATAAAGCCTAATAGTACCACCGCTACCCCTTTGGGTTATTAGATTTTAGGCTAATGTTTTTTTTCATCGATTGACAAAAGGAAATATTTAGTTATAATTATTATTAACTTAGTTAGTTATTTGCATGGAGAGTATTATTTGGCGCGACAATTCGCCGTGAAAGGGGGAAATATGTGCGAAGAAAAAAATACCCAGCGCTTTCTTGACGTATTATACCGCAGCGACATGATGTTAGGGGAGGATAGCGGCAAAACTAGGGACGATAATAGAGGTGAAGAGTCCAAGAGCTATCGCCACTCTACGCAACAGTATTTAGCTGTGCTGCACCGCACTAACGATATCACCCAGCGGCTTAACTGTAACGGGGCCATGACCCGCTCCGAGCTGAATACCTTAATGACCATTGGCGATTTTGACCACCGGGCCAAGGGTATTAGCTCCAGTGAGATATCCCGTCGCCTCAATGTCACCACCGCCGCAACCTCAAAGATGTTAAAGGTCTTGGAGGAAAAGGGCTTAATCCGGCGGAATAGCGACGTTAACGACAGGCGCAAGGTTTATATTACCTTGACCAACCAGGGGTATGGCCTCTATAAAGACGCTGAGGCGGCGCAATCAAGCTTTATGGACCGAGTTTTTCAGCGTTTAGGCTCTGAGGATACTGAGACGCTACTGAGCTTGTGGGAAAGATTTAACCGCATAATGGAAGAAGAAAATAAGGTAACCACTGATGTTGTAAAATTGAGGAGAGATAATATGAAAACTGTATTTGTGGAAGATTGTGACTTTTCCTTTACGGAAAAGGATATATTGGAGCGCTTAGGTATGCCCCGGGACCATGCCTTTGGCGAGAGTATAAAGGAGCTAATGGCCGTTGCCGCCCCCATAGCTAAGCCCAAAGCCTTTTATATGGAAGTAAAAATAGATGAGCGCACTGCCAACTCTGTAACCATGGGGGGAGAAACCTTTAACAGCGTTGCCCTGTCGAAAAATTTTGAACAGGTGAATACTGTCTATCCCTTCCTCTGCACCTGCGGCCAGGAATTGGCGGATTACGCCAAAACTATTGACGGGGTTATGGAACAGTACGCCTTTGACGTTATTATGGAATTTTACCGCAAGCGCATTACCGTGGCTCTCACCGAGGCCCTAGCCAACTCCTTAGAGGAGGGAGGGCAAACCTCAGCGGTTAACCCCGGCTCTTTGGTGGATTGGCCCATCCATGAACAGCGCAAGCTTTTCCGGGTTTTTGGCCATAACGCGGAAAAAATTGGCGTACAGCTTAACGACAATTATTTGATGTTTCCCATTAAAACAGTTTCCGGCATACGTTACGCCACTGATAAGGAATTTCATAATTGTCAGCTTTGTCAGAAGGAAAAGTGTCCCGACCGGCAAGCTCCCTTTAACCTGGAGCTGTTTATGGCAACTTTGCACGACTAAATTTTACTATTTAATTTGGAGGACTGAGAATGAGTATCGTACTGGGAATCGACACTGGCGGCACCTATACCGACGGCGTTATTATTGATTTGGCGAGTAAGAAAATTCTTGACGCCACTAAGGCGTCTACTACCCACGATAATTTAGTCGTTGGTATTCGCAACACTATCGCGCGGTTAAATGGGGAAAACCTGGAGGATATCGAATACGCCGCTCTTTCCACCACTCTGGCCACTAACGCCATTGTGGAGGGACGCGGCTGTAGGGTAGGCTTATTGTTGCTGGGCTTTGAGCCTATAGCCCCCTTGCCCCCCTGTGAATGTCACTTATTGCCGGGGGAGATTAACGTCAGAGGTAAGGAAGTTGTACCCTTGGATCTGGCTGCTACCCAAAAGGCTATTGAGCAATTAAAGGATAAGGTCGACGCTGTAGCGGTATCGGGGATTTTCAGCGTACACAACCCTGAGCATGAGGAAACAGTCAAGGCTATGGTCCGGGATACCCTGGGCCTGCCGGTAGTAACAGCCCACGAGCTAACTACGGTCTTAGGTATTCAGGAGCGCACTGTTACCGCGATTTTAAACGCCCGCCTTATTTCGGTAATTGACGAGCTTATGACAGCGGTAAAACAGGCCATGGCGGAAAAAGGTATTGTCGCCCCCATTATGATAGTAAAGGGCGACGGCTCACTGATGAACGAATCTATTGCACGGGAGCGGCCCATTGAAACTATTCTTTCCGGCCCGGCGGCTAGTATCATCGGCTCCACCTTCCTGGGTGATTGCGAAAACGGCCTGGTTCTGGATATGGGCGGCACCACCACGGATATTGCCATTTTACGCCAGGGCCGGCCCCGTTTGGATAGCGAAGGAGCAAAGGTTGGGGGCTGGCGCACCAGGGTTAATGCTGCGGAAGCCAATACCTTTGGCCTGGGGGGAGACAGTAGAATTTACTATGATTACGACAGCAAAAATACCCTGGTAGGGCCACGGCGCTGTTGGCCTGTATCCAGCATCTGCCGGGATTATCCCAGCTATTTGGTGGAATTAAGAGCCATTGAAACCGCTAAAGTGGCGATGATTTCCAACGAATTGCCGGAAGGCTATTTTCTGTTGCGCAAACCAGCGCCCCATATGGAGCTCAGCCCCAAGCAACTTCAGGTTATTGAGGTCTTGAAGGACGGACCCCATACCATTGTGGAAATAGCTCGGGCTATAGATACTACCCCCAATTTTCTCAATGTAAAATCCCTGGTTGAGCATGGCGTCTTGGGAATGATTGGTTTTACGCCCACTGATATACTCCACATTACTGGGGAGTATGTAGCCGGCAGCGTGGAGGCCGCTGAAATCAGCGCCCGCCTTATGGCTTACAGCCGGGGCATAGATACCGCTGATTTCCTGGCTATGGCCAGAACTAAGGTTACGGATAAGCTGTGCCGCACCATTCTGCAAAGCGCCATGGATTATCAACGCTTTGCCTTTAGCGATGTGGCGGAGGATAAAACCTGGGAAAGCTCCTTTGCCAACGCTATTTGGCAGCAAAAGGACGATATTTTATCCATAAATTATAATCTCAATATTCCCATTATTGGCATTGGCGCGCCGATCAAAGCTTGGTTAGAGCCGGCAGCGGCCAAGTTTGGCGCTGACATCAGCTTTCCCGCCCATAATGACGTGGCTAACGCCGTGGGAGCCGCCGCCGGTAAGGTGATGACCCTGTACCTGTCTCTTATAC
>DXZC01000121.1 GCA_019415505.1 Peptococcaceae bacterium
TATCGGCGGTTTCAGCCATTCTTTCGGTTTAGAATCCATGGTGGAAAGCGGCTGGCTGCAGCGGGAAGATGAATTTGAAGTATTTTGCCGGCAAGTCCTATTGCCCGGTATAGCCCAGGTAGATGCCGCGGCGGTATGTTTGGCTATGAGAGCACAAGGGAAAAAAGAATTGCATGACCTTGACCAGCAGGTCACGGCCTTAAAACCCACATCGGAATTGCGTATATCCAGCCTTAAAATGGGCGGCGCTTTGGCGAGAATCCTCAATGATATGTATCCAAAAGCAGGGTTTGATCAACTGAGTAGCCCTGAGGAACAAGAAAAAGTCGGCAATTATGCCGTCGTTTTCGGCATCGCCAGCGGCTATTTAAATATCACGGTGGAGGATGCGGTGGTGGCTTATACCTTTGCTTCTATAAGCTCTTTTGTTCAGGCGGCAATCAAATTGGTTCCGCTGGGACAAACCACAGCCCAAACCATTCTTGTAGGGCTTTATGCCGATATTGAGAGATGGGCAGCGAAAGCGTCGGAGCTATCTTTAGAAAATATGGGCAGCTTTAATCCTCAGTTGGATATCGCTTCCATGAACCATGAAGGTTTGTATTGTCGTCTATATATGTCTTAATGAGAGGGGGGCGTCGTAATGTTGCCTAACGGAAGATTGAACCTGGAATTTTCCAGCAAAGGAAAAGGAATTACGTATTTAAGCAGACAGTTTTATAAGCTGCCCCTGCAGGTATTACCCGTCAATTATCCTGATAATGATGGCACGGCTTTCTTGTACCTCTTAAATCCCAGCAGCGGTATGATGGACGGAGATTTGTTTGATATTTCCCTTCGCATGACAAATGGCGCGAAAGCTGTAATTACCACCCCCTCCTCCAATAAAATCTATAAAACCCCCAACTCCATGGCGTGTCAGCAGGTGAAGGTTTCGGTAGAACCCCATTGTATTTTGGAATACCTGCCGGAACATAATGTGCCCTATGCCAATTCCTCCTATCGGCAAACAGTTCACTATGATGTGGAAAAAGAGGGTATGCTCTTTACTTGGGATATTTTAGAGCCCGGTAGGATGACCCGAGGCGAAGTCCTGGGATTTGATTTATACCAATCGGAAAACATTTTTTATTATGATGGTCAGCTCCAGCTCATAGAACGAGCCAGGCTCTGTCCCCAAACACAGGATTACACTTCCATTGGTATTTTGGCAAATCGTTTGGTTTCAGCTTCCTGTTATTTGGTTTGCGAAAAAATTGAAACGGCATTAAAGGAGTCTGTGGCGGAGTCACTGACCTTGAAAAATGTGATTGCTGGGGTATCTTGTCCGAATAGGCATATTATGGCGATCAAAGTATTGACGGCGGAGATTGACCAAATGCAGGAGGTATTGCACAGTGTATGGCACCAGGTACGAGTCTATACGCAAAATAAGCCTGCAATGCGTTTTCGTAAATATTAAAGAGGGGATGATAGAAATGCTGATAAAAGAGGCTTTACCGTATCAACCTGCCGAAAACAGGGAAGTTGACGTTGTGTTTTTTGAGTGGTATGAGTTAGCGAAAAAGCGCATGAAAAAAACATCCGCATCAGGCAGAGACATTGCCCTGGCTTTGGAGAGACATTTGCATGACAAGGATGTGCTCTGGGTAGACGCGGAAATTATCATTTATGTACAAGTGCAGCCCAGTAGGTTAGTGGAAATTACGGTTGGTTCCCTTGCGGAAATGGGCAAAGTGTGCTTTCTGTTGGGGAACCGCCATCTTCCTCTAGCCATTAAAGAAAACAGCGTGCGTGTGCCCTATGATCAGCCAACCCTGGTCTATCTGAAAAAACAGGGCTTTAACGCTGTTATGATAGAGGATAAGTTTACAGGATATACAGAGTGCCATGACCATGCCGGTGATCACGGACGCCATCATTCGCACAGTGTTTAATAAAGGAGGTGCGGGAATATGTCTTATGTCAAAATCGGGGTCGGGGGGCCTGTCGGTTCCGGCAAAACAGCTTTGATTGAGCGGTTGAGCCGTTATATGACGGAATACAGTATTTGCGTAATAACCAATGATATTTATACAAAGGAGGATGCGGAATTCCTCATTGCCAACTCAGCCTTGCCGCCGGAGCGTATTGTTGGCGTGGAAACCGGCGGTTGCCCTCATACGGCCATACGGGAGGATTGCTCCATGAATCTGGACGCTGTGGATAAAATGGCCCGTGATTTTCCTGATGTTGAAATCATTTTTGTAGAAAGTGGCGGCGACAATTTATCAGCGACCTTCAGTCCCGACTTAGCTGACGCCACAATCTATGTTATTGACGTAGCTCAGGGTGAAAAAATTCCCCGTAAGGGTGGTCCCGGCGTAACCAGATCAGATCTTTTGGTAATCAATAAAACCGATCTGGCGCCCATGGTAAACGCTAGCCTGAAGGTTATGAAGCATGATTCTGAAAGGATGCGCAAAGGAAAACCTTTTATTTTTTCAAATCTGATGGACCTTTCCGGCTTGGATGAAATTATTAACTGGATTAAAAAAGAGGTGCTTTTTGAGGGTCTTGATTAGCCGCTTACGGCAGAAAAGACGGAGGAGATATTATGTTAGGTGTTACTTTGATGTATGTGGGTATGGTGCTCATCAATAACGGTACCTGCGGTTTAATGAATGTTAAGCCTAAATCGGTTGCAACCGCAAATATCTTAGCTGGTTTATTGCTTGTATTCATCAATCTACTAAGTATTATCCAGGGAGATTATTACAGTGCGGGAACCGGGTTGCTTTTTGCTTTTACCTATTTGTTTATTGCCGCCAACAATTTATTTGGGTTGGATTTAAAGCCCTATGGTATTTACAGCCTTTTTGTCGCCATTAATACGCTGCCCTGTGCTTATATTGCTCTTACCGGCGATTGGCGAATGGCCGTCATTTGGTTGTTGTGGGGTATACTCTGGTTTACGGGCTTTTTGGAAGGGACGTTGAAAAAAAATCTGGGGCGGTTTGTGCCTTATCTTGCCATATTTGAAGGCATAGTTACCGCTTGGATTCCGGGGTTTCTCATGTTGGCAGGTTTGTGGTAGAATAAACATGAAATAAAACTAACAGCAAGCAAAAGTGCCATTTATGGCATTTTTGCGGTTTAACTAAGGAGATGATAACAAAGGTAAAGCTAAGGGTAAAAGTGAGGTGAGCATAATGGCTACAGATCACTATAATATTTTAAAGGAAATACAGTATTCTATCAGGGATTATGAAATGGCTACCGGCATAAAATGCTATCTACTAAACAGCGCAGGCAAAAAAATCGGGGAAAGAAGCTGCTATCAGTGTCATAATATATGCAGATTTATAGAAAAATTTGATGAAGGGGGCGAGTGTATTCATGATTACTTACACAGTTGCCAACCCTCTTTAGATACTGATGAAGCGTGTTTCTACCGGTGCCCTTATGGTTTACTGAATATAGCTATTCCTATCCTGCCTAATATTGATACGGTTTATTTTGCTTCATCAGGTCCTATTCTTACAGAGCCTCCCAATAAAAGCGTGATTCGTTTTTTCATGGACAAGAATCAGTTGACGAATAAATATTACGAGGAAGTTGGATCTTTATTCCATAAGGTGCCCATAATGGGTGAAGATCAATTGAATGCCTTAAGCCGTACGCTACAAAAAGCGGTTTTGCCCATTGTTGCAAATAATTTATACCGATTCAGAAATAACAATAATCTCAAAAATGCTATCACACAGGAGTTGCGTAAGCTGGCGTCTCAAGCCAGCCGCACAGAATCACGGGAAGACTTCTATTTATTACAAAAAGAATTAGAAATATTGGTTGAGGATAAAGCTTCGGACGAGAACACAGCTAGAAAAGGTGCTTTAAATATGATTTTAGATATGAACATACGATTTGTTCTGGAATATGATGTATTTGAGGATAGTAAATGTAAAGCTGCCAACTATCTGTTGGCCTTCTGGCAAGCGGCAAATAATACCAATCTCGATTTGGGAATGGTTTTTGACAAGGATTACATTATCATGCGCGAGTTTTTGGTTTCTCATAGCAGATTAAGCTTAAGCAATATTATATGCACCGTTAGTGAACGATTTAAGAGAGCTGCCATTTATGGGAACAGGAACAAAAATAATGAGATTATTCTGAAGGCAATGACCTATATCCGCAGGCACTACTCTGATATTTCTTTGTCCAACGTTGCCAGACATGTTTCCCTAAACCCCAGTTACTTTAGCAACTTATTTAAAAAGGAAACCGGACAGAGCTATATGGAGTATTTAAGTGGTGTGCGTATAGAGGCAAGTAAGCAACTGTTGTGGGAGGATATTTCCCTTACGGAAATAGCATATAACGTCGGTTTTACAGACCAGAGTCATTTTATCAATGTTTTTAAGCGGTATGAGAACATTTCACCGTCAAAATGGAAACAACAACAGTATCTTATCTTGACTGATAAAGATAAATAATTTTAGTTTATAAATAAAGGGATTTTATAAATGGCTATTCCAGGGCAACTTCAAACATTGCCTTAAACTTAACTATGAAAGTGGCTGGTGGGATTGAGCAAGATGACGCCAATAAATTGTAACCGCTTTGCAGAGATTCCCTGGCCTAGCATCCACATCAGTGCTGTAGATATGGTCTTAACGGCGTCAATGCCACCGATAAGGGGATATGACGACTCCAGTCCGTTATTTTTGGCTGAATATCGGAGACATTGGTATTAACTCTGAAGGCATCAGTGCCGGTGGTTAATCTTCAATTAAAGGATTGCTCCCGCCGCAAATTAGTAAAATTGTAGGAGTGTCGGTAAATTTCGATAAGCTCCTGCATGGTAGGACTGGAAATATCGTGGTAAACTTGGGGAGTAATCATGTCCATGTAAGAAATCATATCTTTAATACAATAGCGTCGATACCGGCGGCTACCAATTTACGCCCATAAATTTAGCCGCCGGCAGTGGACAATTTCAGCCATGTTTTAAATTTTTCGGCTCCATAACTGGTGCCATCATGATATTCATTAAGCCCGGGCGATTTGTGGCTATACTAATGAACCTGCTACCCCGCCAAGAACGGCTAATTCATCGCCAATTTTTTTTCAGCTTGGTTAAAGTTTCGGCTACAATATTGATACTCCTCCTCGTGTACAAAGTTACTCAAGGACATGGGGAGTATCGACAATAGGGAAGGGGTGCGTATCAATACCGGGCACACCTTTACCAGCTATCCTTTAAGGTATAGACTAAGGCTTGCAACTTAATTGTTTGACAAAAAGGCACTCGTACAAAATTTAATATTTTGTGGGCGATCGCCTCCAACCAGACCATTGTGTCGCCGCCATAATGCGCAGTGGGACAAGACGCGTTCGGCATCTGCTCATAAGTGGCGGTTTAATTTGCAAAAAAGGTTTGGCTGAAACCAAACCTTATGCAGTGCCGTTCCTCATTCGTTGTCGCAGACCCAAAGGTAGTATTGTAGTGGAGTGCGGAAGGCTGCTGCTCCGTGAGGGCTAGAGGGTGAAAATTCTCAATACCATTAATTTTAAGAGATGGACAATAAGCACAACCTTTACGGTGGTGCTTTTTATATTAAGAAGTGTTATAATAAAGGTAATATAATTCTTTCAAATTACAAAGTTGTTATTATGATTATTAACCCACAACCATGTTTTATCTGTTCGCCTACAGGCAGGTCATACTTATTTATTCCATTTTACGGTAGGAACCTCCGTCTCTATGTATGCTCCCCAGGGTGCTTATAGTGACTTTTTTACGCCCGATTCACCCCACGATTGGGGCGTTCGCCCAGAGTATGTAATGATTGAATTTTAATTAACAGATATTAAGGAGGTATATACAATGGACATTGATTTATTTTCTGGTATGTTTACGGCGATGAATCTCGCTCTCCTTGCTGGCAGCATTATTTTATTAATATTTATTTGCTATATAATTATAAAATATATAAAAAAGAGCAAGTCGCAACATAAAAAATAATTATGGAATACTTAAATAAAATAGCCAATAAAATAATTTAAAAAGTTAAGTCAATATTTTAAAATATTTACAA